>NZ_JADEWC010000009.1 GCF_015207825.1 Cyanobacterium stanieri LEGE 03274 | reverse complement strand
AGACTTAGCCTCTGCTGAAGCAGTTTCTGCTCCTGTAATCAACGGTTAATTTCTACTTGGAATTGAGTTTAACAACTAAATAATAACTAGAAAGCACTCTCCTTTATTGGGGGGTGCTTTTTGGTGTGCGTGTTAAAATTAGCTTAATATGGGGAAACCGGAGTAAGTGATGATGAATGCCTATACCATTAACTTTGATTCTATCTTTACCATTACAGATAAACAGTTTTATCAATTGTGTACTAATAACCCAGAATTAGTGTTGGAGAGAAATAGAAAGGGAGAATTAATCATTATGTCGCCCACTGGAGGAGAAACTGGCAAAAAAAATGCCGAATTGAATGCGGATTTTGTCATCTGGAATCGTCAAAAAAAACTAGGATATATCTTCGATTCCTCAACCTGTTTTCGATTACCCATGGGTAGTAATCGCTCCCCTGATGTGGCATATATCAAGAAAGAAAGATGGGATAAGTTAACCGAAGAAGAAAAGATTAAATTTCCACCCATCGCCCCTGATTTCGTACTAGAATTAATGAGTAATACCGACTCCCTGAAAATGCTCCAAGAAAAAATGGCAGAATACATGGAAAGTGGAGTTAAATTGGGCTGGTTAATTAACCCAGACAAAAAAGAAGTTGAAATATATCGTCGAGGAAAAGAAAAGGAAATTTTAAGTAATCCTCAAAACCTCTCAGGAGAAAACGTTTTGCCTGATTTTATTTTAGATTTAACTGAAATTTTTTAACTAAAAAGCACTCTCCTTTATTGAGGATGTTTTCACTATTTGTGTACAGCGCACCTTAGCTCAAACAAAAAAATAAAATGCTAATATTATTTGTTGTTACCTATACACTTTAAAGCTGAGTCATTGTTATTTATGAAAAAAACTATCTTAATTTTATTTGTGCTTAGTTTTACTTTAGTAGGGTGCGATCGCGCCACCCTCGATGGTTTAAACTTAAGAATTAATGCCGATATTAGATCAGATTACGATAAACAAGAAGAAACTAGCGAAAACTCTAACAATAATTCAGAAAGTAATAATAACCCTAACATCAATACTTCTAGCCCCAACAACCATAATACCAGTAATGTTGTGAATGACCCTGATGGGGGAATACCCTTTAATCCCATCGCCAATTGTAGCCCTTCCGACATCACCAGAAGAACTAACGAAGAATTTTATAGCAGTAGGGGGCAAGTAAAATCCATTGACTCCAAAAACCAAGAAGAAGTTAACGCATGGAAAGAAATATATGGCAGAATTGAAACTGAATGTCAGAGCAATTGACAATTAACAATGGACAACGGACAATGAAAGTTATCCTCTCCATTCTTCTATCATTCCAATCCTTATGACAGATAAAGAACCTATTATTAAACTACGAGGAATCAAAAAATCTTTCGGTAAAAATGTCATTTTAGATGGAATTGATCTTGATATTTACCAAAGTGATGCGTTGGTTATTATTGGGCCTAGCGGTACTGGAAAATCTACGGTTTTAAGAATTATTGCAGGATTAATGGCACCCGATGAAGGAGAAATATTTGTCCATGGAGAAAAAAGAGAAGGATTAATTGATGATCATGATAATTCTATGGCCATTAGTATGGTATTCCAACAGGCCGCCCTATTTGATTCTTTAACGGTGAGGGAAAATGTCGGATTTTTTCTTTATCAACATTCCCATTTATCAAAGAAGAAAATAAAAGATATTGTCGAGCAAAGTTTGGAAATGGTAGGGCTACCGGGGAAAGGGGATTTATATCCGGCCGAACTTTCGGGGGGTATGCGCAAACGGGTTAGTTTTGCCAGGGCCGTTACATTTAATCCAGATAATCCTTTACAGTGTCCCGAAGTTATATTATATGATGAGCCTACTGCCGGTTTAGATCCCATCGCCTCAACGGTAATTGAAGACTTAGTCACCGATTTAAGGGCTTCTAGTGAGGCTTGTAAAACCTATGTTATGGTCAGTCACCAGAATAGTACCATTAGGAGAACGGGCGATCGCCTCGTATTCTTGTATAATGGTAAAGTTAAATGGCAAGGCAAAGTTAGGGAAATTGATACTACTGACAATGAATTAGTCAAACAATTTTTCAGCGCAAAAAGAGAAGGTCCAATTCAAGTAGTTTAATGAGGTTAGATTAAAATGGCAGGTTCGAGGTTAACGAGGGAAGGTTCTTTAGGTTTATTTATCATTTTAGGATTTATTTTATTTGGTGGTGTCATTTTTTTCCTCAGAGGTACTCAATTTCGTGAACAAAAATACGAGGTTAAATTACAATTTGACAATGCTGGAGGTTTGAGGGAAGGAGGTAGGGTTTTATTCCGAGGAGTAGAAGTTGGTACCATTGAATCTATTACCCCTAGTAATCAAGGGGTAGAAGTCATTACCAAAGTAGATCAAGATTTGAGAATACCGAAAAATGTCATCGCCCAAACCACCCAATCGGGTTTACTAGGGGAAGTTATTGTTACCATCGAACCTCAAGAGCAACTTAGCGAGGCTGCCTTAGAAATTAACCCCACTAGCCCGGAATGTCAGCAGCAACAACAACTCCTTTGCAGTGGAGATTCTATCCCAGGGGAGTATAGCGGTGATTTAATTGCCAATATGACAAGGCTTAGTACGGTATTTTCTAACCCTGTTTTTATAGATCAGCTTAATGATGCTATTGTTAACATTGCGATCGCCTCGGAAAATGTAGCCCAACTTAGTAGCGAGTTATCAAGTTTTACGGAAAATGCAGGGGACGACATCAATAAACTTTCTTCCGTGGCTGATAGTATTATGACAACCTCAGAATCTTTTAACAACGCCGCCACCAGCGCCACCACCCAAATTAATCGATTAGCTGATGATTTCAGCCAAACCAGTCGAGAAATAAATCAACTTGCCCAAAATACCAATCAACTTATTAACAGTAATCGGGCTAACCTTAATCAAACCATTACTACCCTCGCCGACACCAGCCAAGAAGTCGCCACCCTGATCAGAAATACTAATCGAGTGGTTACTAAAGTCGATCAAACCGTTGACAGTATTGATGTACCAAAATTCGGTGCAGACATTGAAAAGACTATCGCTAACCTAGAAGAAGTTACCAGCAATTTAACTGCCCTTTCCCAAGAATTAAATAACCCCACCAATCTTGTGGCACTGCAACAAACCCTTGATTCTGCAAGGGTAACCTTTGCTAACACCGCCAAAATTACCTCTGACATTGACGAATTAACGGGAGATCCTCAATTTCGGCAAAATATGCGTTTGCTCATCGATGGCTTAAGTAATCTTGTATCCTATAGCGATGTTTTAGAACAACAAATTCAACTAGCCCAACTGCTTCATCGCATGGAAGAATTACATTCTTTACAAACTCAAAATTCTGACTTAACCTTCACTAATCATAGACTACCCAAGGAGATTTCTTCTAATACCAATGAGTCTTTTAATAATATACTCAATATTAAAAATGTAGAGGACAAAGGTAATTAGTCCTTTAGCCCCCGATTTGTGACATGGTGCGATCGTAACTACCCTTAACCCCAGAATATCTTTCTTTAAAATTAATTTCAGGTTTTAATAATAGTAAATCTTGCACCTTTTTTTTAATCAAATCAATACTTTCTTTCTCCCTTAAAGCCTCTTTTAAATTTAATTGCCCTGTCTCATTGAGTAAACAAGGACGTAACCAACCATCAGCAGATAATCTTACCCGATTACAGCGATCGCAAAAACATTCCGACATCTGAGAAATAAAGCCAAGAGTACCCTTTCCATGGGGAATTTTAAACACATCCGCTGGCCCATTACCCTTAATATTACTCTCCTCCAAACCCCATCTTTCTCTAATTTTTTGTCTAATTTCCGCCGAAGGAATCCATGCTTTTTGATTAAATAATTCACCATTGCCAATGGGCATAAATTCAATAAATCTGACGTGCCAATTTTTGTAGATTGTTAACTGGGCTAAATCTAAAATTTCATGATCATTTATGCCAGGAATTATCACCACATTTAATTTTAAAGGATTAAAACCCACTTCATAGGCTTTCTGAATACCTAACCAGGTTTGTTGCCATCGACTTTTTCCATGATTACCAATAATTTGATCAAAAGTAGTCTCATCAAGAGAATCTAAACTGATATTAATTCTTTTTAATCCTGCATTATATAAAGATTGAGCCTGATGGGCTAATAAATATCCATTGGTAGTTAAAGATATATCCTTCGTGGCAGGAAAAGAGTTAATTTCTTGAATAATATCCACCAAATCAGGACGTAATAAAGGCTCTCCCCCCGTTAGTCTAAATTTAGTAAAACCGAGAGGAATAAATACCTTTTTTACTAAAGTTAATAACTCCTCTTTTGTCAAAAAATCCTGTTGTAAAAGATAATTTAATTCCTGATCTTCTGGCATACAATATTGACAGCGAAAATTGCACTTATCAATTAAACTAATTCTCAGGTAATCAATGGTATTCATAAATTAATTAAAAAAGGAGAGAAAACAAACTTTCTCTGAAAATTAAATAGAATGTTCTTGTAACACTTCTAAGGGAACAAATTTTAAAGTTTTTTCATGGGTAGAATCTAAAATAATTGGTGGTGCAACCCCCGCTTCTAGGGCTTCTTGCCATCGGGATACACATAAACACCATTTATCTCCTGGTTTTAAACCGGGAAAGTTATACATGGGCATGGGGGTTATTAAGTCATTGCCTTGATTTTTACTATATTCTAAAAATTCTGCAGTTACTTGGGCGCAAACTGTGTGTAAACCAAAATCTTCAGCCCCTGTATCACAACAACCATTACGATAAAAACCTGTGAGGGGGGATTGACAGCAAATTTCTAGGGTTTTTCCCAGTACATTTTTAGATTTTGTCATTATTAGCTTTTTTGTAGATTTTTACGGTAATAATGCCATGATACTCTTATTATACCGACATACTAGAATTTATTTCATTACTTAGATGCAGAAAGTACATTTTTAAAATTCTATTCTAGTAACCGATTTTAGATTCAATAGAGATAGAAATGAGATAGGGGAAGACATAAAAAGCAAATATAATATGAAATCTAAAAAAAATTGCTATAAATATAACTCGACTGGTATGTCATTTTAGAGGCTTTATTTGTTGCAAACATTTAAGTATTTCATATAAATAAGCAAAAATAAAATTTTCTCTCTATGAATAATTAAAAATTATAGCTAGATTGGTTATACCAAATCCGATTTAGAAAATATATCATCCCTCGCCTTGCAATGAATTACAAGGCTAACAATTTGTCGTTCAATAAATTGAACTAAGATATTAATACCGCTAATTTGTAAATGATCAAACGGACTTTATATTACTACTCAAAAATGTCTAGTTGAGTCATAATTTCCTCTCTATTCTCTTGATTAGAAGGAGTTAACTTTTTGATATTTTTACGCAAACCCATAGCGATTTTACTGTGTTTTTCAATTTGAGTCATCACCTGTTTCGCACGGCTAATGACAACTTTTGGTAAACCTGCTAATCTCCCAGCTTCGATACCGTAGGATTTATCAGCGCCCCCAGGTTTGACTTCATGAAGGAAAATTATTTCATTTTCTAATTCTTTTACCGTCACCTGATAGTTTGCCACATTCTCCAAAATAGAAGCCAACTCGTTCAACTCGTGGTAATGGGTGGCAAAAATGGTACGGCTTTGGATTTCGATGGCGAGATATTCCGCTACCGCCCAAGCGATGGATAACCCGTCAAAAGTAGCTGTACCCCTACCAATTTCATCCAGTAATACCAAAGATTTATCGGTAGCGTGGTTGAGAATGTTGGCGGTTTCATTCATTTCTACCATAAAAGTAGATTGCCCTGTGGCAATGTCATCCACCGCCCCTACACGGGTGAAGATGCGATCGCATATACTTATTTTTGCACTTTCCGCAGGAATAAAACTACCAATTTGGGTCATTAATTGGATCAAACCCACCTGACGTAAATAACAACTTTTCCCACTAGCATTAGGTCCAGTTAATACTATTAAATCAGGTATTTTTTCTGCCCCTAAAGAAGTAGAATTAGGCACAAACATTCCAAAACCTAATATTTTTTCCACCACAGGATGACGACCATTTTTAATCTTGATGGTACGATCTTCCGTAATTTCTGGACGGTTATAATCCTGATATACTGATAGTTCTGCCAGTCCGCTTAAGACATCCATAGCGGCGATCGCCCTTGCAACTTTCCTTATTTCGTCAGTTTTTTGTGCCACCGTAGAACGTAAATCCACAAAAATTTGATACTCAAACTTTGCCAAGTCATCTTTTGCATTTAAAATGCGATTTTCCTTTTCTTTTAACTCAGCAGTAATATATCTTTCCTCATTTAATAAAGTTTGTTTACGCTGATAATTTTCGGGAGCAAATTCCGCCTTAGAACGAGGCATACTAATGTAATAACCGAAAGTTTTGTTATAACCCACCTTTAAATTATTAACACCTATGCGCTCCCTTTCCGTCACCTCAAGATTAGCCAACCATTCCTTATCCCCATCAATTAAACGGCGCATCCCATCCAACTGCTCATTAACCCCATCTCGGATAATACCCCCTTCCTTCACGTGATGGGGGGGAGACTCCACCAACGAATCCACCACCTTTTTACCCAACTCCTCCAACTCAGAAGGCACATTTTGCAACGCTTGGAAATAAGGTGACTTACCCTCCTCTGCCAACTCCGCCAAATAGGTCAATTTTAATAAAGAATCTCCTAAATTGAGTAATTCCTTTGGATTTGCCGTACCAGCACCAACCCTGCCCGTAATTCTTTCTAAATCGTAAATACTCTTAAATAAACTCCTCATTTCTTCCCGTAGAGGAAGATTATCAATTAACTCGGCGATGGTATCCTGACGGGCAATAATAGCCGACTTTTTGAGTAAAGGTTGCAATAACCACCGTCTTAAAGCCCTTGCCCCCATCGCCGTACAAGTCTTATCCAAAGCCCACAATAACGAACCATGAAAAGTGTTATCTCGCACCGTAGAAGTGATTTCGAGGTTACGCCGTGAAGTGGCATCCAGCATCAAAAAATCAGCAATACTGTAAGTGCGAATAAGTTGCAAAGGTACTTGATTCGCTTTTTGGGTATCCTGCACATAATCCAGTAATCCTCCCGCCGCCCGAATGGCTAGGGGTAAATGTTCACAACCCACCCCCTCAAGGGATTTTAATTTAAATTCTAGTAATAACTTGGGTTTGGCTTCGTTAATATCAAAGGTTTTTTGCGATCGCAACGTATAACAAAAACAATCGGGAAGAAACTCCGGCAGATGCTCCGACTTTTGCCCCGGACGCAATAAACTATTAATATCAGGAGCATTCACAGGAAATAAAACCTCCGCAGGTTGCAACCTCAACAACTCCGTCGCCAAACTGGTTAAATCTTTATTCTGAGTAGTAAAAAACTCCCCCGTAGATATATCTGCATAGGCCAAACCCCAATGCTCTTTTGCCACCACCACCGCAGCTAAAAAATTGTTTTGCCGAGAGGGTAACATCTCATCATCCGTCACCGTGCCAGGGGTTAATAACTTAGTAATCGCCCGTTTAACTAACCTTTTCTCCGCCGTTGCCTTAGAAGCATCCTCCACCTGATCACAGATTACCACCCCATAACCCTTTTCTACCAACTGTCTAGCATAACGATCAAGCGCATGATGGGGTACTCCAGTCATGGCAATTCGGCCGACATTCTGCCCCGCATCCTTACTGGTAATAACTAATTCTAACTCTTGGGCAATGGTTACCGCATCTTGAAAAAAGCACTCAAAAAAGTCTCCCACCCTATATAGTAAAAGACAATTGGGATATTGTTCCTTAACCTCCACATAATGATGATACATGGGTGTTAAATCTTTAATATTTATCAATCGATAATCTTCGTGGGGAGCATTTCTAGTTGCTTTGGTGGTAACAATTTCGGTCATTAGTTATGGATATTTCCTGATTTTCTATATCTTATTATTAACTTAAATCAGGTTTCATAATCAAGGCAAAAGATATTAATTGCTTATTGTCAATTGTTTACACATTGGAGCAACTGGGATACAATCTATTTATAACTAATTATCCGAACTTGCTATTATATCAAACTCTTGAACTCAAAAATCTTACATACGAACAAACCGCTCATTTTCCACCTGATAAAGTAAATCCAACTGATACTGCATCGACTTCTCCACAATGACATAACATTCATTCACATAATCTTTATCCTTACTCGCATCCATACCATAATACTTAAAATAAATAGGAGGACATACACGGGTACGAATAGGATTAGGTAACGGAATATTAGGTAAAGGCCCCAACGCAATACCCCAAGGCAAACCGAAATAAATAGGGAACGTTTGAGGATCAAGATTTAAAATCCATTCAAACCAACCCAAATCATGAAAAGACTTCGCCTGTTGATATAAATCCGTCAATACATATAAGGTTTCATGGGCGCCCTTCGATACCAATGGCACAATGGGTAAAGAATACTTTAGGGCTAATTTGATAAAAGCCTTTCTACCCACCAACTTAATTTTATCCCTTTCCTCATAGGGGCGAAATACATCCTCAGCGCCCCCAGGATACACCAAAACACTTGCCCCAGACTCGATCGCCCTTATGGCCATTTTCGGGTGAGCAACCACAGCCCCACACTTTGCAGCCAAATCTATCACCGCACTATAAACCTTCCACGCACTAGGGTGCATCAGTCCATATACAGGCTTTTCTACCCCAAAACGTTTAAACCAGTCATACATCATCATGGTCATGTCAGGAGCCGCTAAACCCCCATTGTGCGAACCCACAAACAACACTTGACTATCGGGGATATACTCCCAGCCATCGGTTTTTACCTGAAAATAATACTTATATAAAAAATCCCAAAATGGCATTAATTTTTGAATAGTTTCTGGATCTCTATAATCTAAAGACCAGCCGAGTTGTTGATCTGACATGATAAAAATTGCTATTTTCTATTTCTAATTACCAATATTTTTTGAGGTAATATTATTTTTAGTTTACAGCAATTTTACAAAACTTAACACTTTAAACTTAGTCAATAGGGAATAGGCAATGGGCAATGGCAAAAGTAAGTAAAAATATTACAGTTTTTCCCACTGAGAAAAAGTCGCCGCTTGACCACAATAATTATCAGAATCATCAAACAAATTCCACATAGTAATATCTTTGATATGATATTGAATTCCCGTGCGAGAAATTCTGACTCCCTGATAATCAGTGACATAACCTTTAGTATTGGTTTCTTGTAAAAGTCTTTCCCTTTCTTCCCTTAATAAAAGTTCTGTAGTAGTGCGTGAAGGAGTTTTGGTCAGTTGTTCCCAAGTCATATCCCATAAAATTAAGCCTTTTTCGTTGCCATAATTATAAAGAGGATCTGATAATGTATTGTGAGAAAAAACCACCATGGGGGCATAAAAAAGATTTCTTGCCTCGCTTAATTCATCTCCTTTTCTATTAATTAATTCTTTGTTCAATAGTTTTTGGTAACTATTAAGAATTATTTGACTCCAGCTAATTATTTGTTGATTTTGCCAAATATTGATCATATTTAAATTATCTTTGATGTTTTATTGAATTTCCAATGCTGAAGGACTTTGATTATCAGTGTTGATCCGAACTTTGTACAAGAACAAAAAAACGGTTATCTAATCCTAATGTGGATAAATTTTTTGTTGTTGTCTTTGATACTCCATTAAAAAAAGGCTAGTGGCGATCGCAACGTTGAGGGATTCCACACCATTAAGCAGAGGGATTTTAACCTTCTCCGTTGCCAAAGCAGCCAAATCAGGAGACAAACCCCGAGACTCATTACCCATTAAAAAAATTGTCGGTAAAGAAAAATCAACTTCCCAAGGAGTCTTATTCCCCTCCAAGGAAGTCGCAATAATTTGATAACCCTTTTGCCCATAACTTTGCACCAGAGTTATTAAATCATCCTCCGCCCTCGCCTTAACCCTAAACCACTCTCCCGCAGAAGCCCTCATCACCTTAGGATTATCCAAATCCACACTATCCCCACTCAACCACAACATATCCACCCCCATGGCAACACTAGACCTTATAATAGTGCCTAAATTACCCGGATCTTGTAATCTTTCTAATACAACCCCTAACCTAATATTTTCAGGATCTTTACTTTTGCTATGGTATCGGGAAGCCGTAGCCAATACCCCATCAGGATTTACCGTGGTTGCCAGAGACTTCATCACCTCATCACTTACCATCTCCACCCTTTGGGCTTGATTCTGTAAAGTTTGGGCAAGAAGATAATTTTTATTTTGCCAGATAGGGGTAAATAATAAGGTATCTAGGGGGTAATTAACTTGAGAAGCCACATCCAATAAATTTGTCCCCTCCAATAAACAAAGATTTTGACGATGTCTTTCGGCAGGGCGTTGTAACTTGCGTATTTCTTTAATAAGGGGATTTTTGAGACTACTTAACACAATTTTTGGCAACAAACAATAAGCTCTCAATATTATACCCTTGCCCATTGCCCATTGCCTATTGCCCATTGCCCACTTCCATAACTAAACTTTTTCCACAAACCTCAATTATTTATACGGTGAATTAGTAGAAGATTGATGCCACGCCATGATAATCTTAAAAGTGTCAAATTTTATTATAAATTAAAGTTTACGAAAGTAAATAAAACTAAAAATCAGCATGGTTGCAACAAAAGAAAAAACTAACGTCGGTAAAATCACCCAAGTAATTGGGCCGGTGGTTGATGCTGAATTTCCTAGCGGCAATCTTCCCCGTATTTATAATGCGCTCCGTATTGAAGGAACTAACGAAGCAGGACAACCCGTAGCGGTAACTTGTGAAGTACAACAGCTTTTAGGTGATAACCAAGTTCGTGCGGTTTCTATGACTTCTACTGACGGTTTAGTTAGAGGTATGGAAATTGTTGATTTGGGTGAACCCATCAGCGTACCTGTAGGTAAAGCAACCTTAGGTCGTATTTTCAACGTTTTAGGTGAGCCTGTAGATAACAAAGGGCCTGTTAACACTAGCGAAACTTCCCCCATTCACCGTAAAGCTCCTGCTTTCACCGATTTAGATACCAAACCTACCGTATTTGAAACTGGTATTAAAGTTGTTGATTTATTAACTCCCTATCGTCAAGGCGGTAAAATCGGCTTGTTTGGTGGTGCAGGGGTTGGTAAAACCGTTATTATGATGGAACTTATCAACAATATCGCTATCCAACACGGTGGTGTATCTGTGTTCGGTGGTGTAGGCGAGCGCACCAGGGAAGGTAATGACCTTTACAATGAAATGATTGAATCTAACGTAATCAATGCGGATAATCCTGAGGAATCCAAAATTGCGTTAGTATATGGTCAGATGAACGAACCCCCTGGAGCTAGAATGCGTGTGGGTTTATCTGCACTCACCATGGCGGAATATTTCCGTGATGTTAACAAGCAAGATGTATTATTATTCATTGATAATATTTTCCGTTTCGTACAAGCAGGTTCTGAAGTATCTGCGCTTCTTGGTAGAATGCCCTCTGCGGTAGGTTATCAGCCCACCCTTGGTACTGATGTAGGGGATTTACAAGAACGTATTACCTCCACCAAAGAAGGTTCTATCACCTCTATCCAAGCGGTATATGTACCTGCGGATGACTTAACTGATCCTGCCCCTGCTACTACCTTCGCTCACTTGGATGGTACTACTGTATTATCCCGTGCTTTGGCTTCTAAGGGTATTTATCCTGCGGTAGATCCTTTAGGTTCTACTAGCACCATGTTACAGCCTAGCATTGTGGGTGAAGAGCATTACAACACTGCCCGTGCGGTACAATCTACCTTACAACGTTATAAGGAATTACAAGATATTATTGCGATTCTCGGTTTAGATGAATTATCTGAAGAAGATCGTCTAACTGTTGATCGTGCGCGTAAAATTGAGCGTTTCTTGTCTCAGCCTTTCTTCGTTGCTGAAGTATTCACTGGTAGCCCCGGTAAATATGTTTCTCTCGAAGATACTATTAAAGGTTTCCAAAGAATCCTTTCTGGTGAATTGGATCATTTACCTGAACAGGCTTTCTACTTAGTTGGTAACATCGACGAGGCGATCGCCAAGGGTGAAAAACTCAAAGGCTAAGGATAGCTAATTATTAGTTTGCGGGTTTTGTATCCGCAACATTACAAGGGAAAGACAGGATAAGTAAATAATATTCCCATGTCTTTCCTTTTTTTGAGAGAAATAAAATTATAAGTATTAAATTTTTTGTTTGAATTATGACTTTAACAGTAAGGGTAATTACTCCTGATAAGACTGTCTGGGATCAGGATGCTCAAGAGGTTATCTTACCTAGTGGCAGTGGACAGTTAGGAATTTTGACCGATCATGCTCCTCTTTTGACTAACCTTGATATTGGGGTTTTGAGAGTGCGCACCGAGAAGGATTGGAAATCTATCGCTGTAATGGGTGGTTTTGCTGAGGTGGAAAATAACGAAGTAAAAGTTCTTGTTAATGGTGCTGAGTTAGGGGAATCCATCGATAAGGAAACTGCTAAGGCTGACTTGGAAACTGCTGAAAATGAGTTAAAATCTGCAAACTCTGGGGGCGATCGCCTCGCACAAATCAAAGCTAATTCTAACTATAAAAAAGCTAGAGCTAGACTTCAGGCAACCAATAATTAATTTTTTCATAGGGTGGGCAATGCCCACCAAAACAATTGACAATTAACAATGGACAATTGACAATTATTTATTGTGTTTCAAACTCTTTAATTGTCAAATTATCAGGTAATTCATCTTTACTTTTTACCGCCACAGAAACCAAATAATTATCATTAATCTTACAGTTTTTTATCTGCCATTCTTCCCTGATTTTCGCCGAAGTAATTTCCACATTTTCACTTAGGAAATTATAACTTAATTCGATACTATCCAATCCCCCAGATAATCCCTCGCCAATAGCTTTTAAATAGGCTTCCTTGGCAGTCCAGAAGGTATAGAATAGTTGTGCTTCATTTTCGGGCTTTACTTGGTCAATAAGGGCATATTCTGAGGGGCAAAAAAATCTTTGAGCTAGTTGTTTAAACTTTACTTGTTTACTAATATTTTCTATATCTACCCCGATTAATTGATTGGAAATTCCGTAAATTATCCAATTATCAGTATGGGATAAATTAAAATATAAATTAGAATAATCTTTTAAAAATGGTTTTCCTTTTTGATTATAATTAAAGATAATTTTATCTGGATTTATATTGAGATGTTTACTTAAAATAATTCTTAAATTTGCCCTAGCGATGCAGGTGCGATCGCCCTGTAATTTATTCTTAAAACGTTCAATTTTATCTAATTCATCTGGCGATAAAAGAGATTTAAAATAGGTTAAATCCGAGGAAAAATTATTAGTATTCAATAAAAAAAGGTCAAGCATCGAAAAACTTTATAAAAAAAAAGCCCTTCTACTCCTCGACAGTGTCAAAGAATTAGAAAGGAGAGGGTAAAAAATATTTACCCAATAAAAATAAGCAAAAATTAAGAAAATAACTTTGCACCAATTAACACTTTACCATTACTACCATTGCCATGATTTTCCAACTCATGAACATTTTTACTCATCTCCCTAGCTTGGTGATAACTTTCAATTTCTCCTTTTTCAAAATACAACAAAGAAGCCTTGCGTAAATCGTCCACCGCCTTTTGTCTTTCTCCAGAATCTAGGTACAAAATACCCCTCTTATGATAGGCTTGGGCATGATTACCATCTTTCTTAATAGCTTCAGTATAATCAGCGATCGCCCCTGAGACATTACCCAACTTATGATGACTATTTCCCCTTTCATAGAAGAAAGTAGCAGAATCAGGCTTAACCCGTAACTCCTGAGATAATACTTCCACTTGTCGTAAATTAGTCACGATATCTTTTATTTCCTTAGTCTCAGCATTTAAGCTACTAACATTTTGATCCAAACTATCCTTAATATTATTCAAACGCTCATTAAGACTAAGTTTCAAATCCTCCACCTGATTACCAAAATCAGCCTTACCCATAACCATAGCTTCTTTTAACTCCCCATGGTTAGCCTCCACAATACCTTGTAAAGACTCAATTTTTTCCCCTTGACCATTAAAACCATCAACCAATCTTTCCTCAGACTGCTTACGGCTAAAAACATTACAACCAACCCCAATGGTAGAAGCCACAGACAAAGGCAATACTTGACCAGTAACCGCCGAGGCGATCGCCCCTAAAGCAGTAACACCCAAACCCACATAACCCAAAACATCAACTTGCTTATCCATAATCTTAAAAACCTCTCTTTATTAATCAACAAAAAACAAATTAAACCAAAACCGCACAATTAAGCTCAAAAATAGGAATAGCCAACTTAGCCTCCTCAGGAGTCAAAAACTGACGAATGGCCTTAAGCAGAACATCATAAGTATCAACATTATCATCCTCAAACTTATAAGCCTTAGAAATCGTCTGAAACCAGAGCAACATATTAGTCCGTAAACGCTCCATATCATCAAACAACAAAGCCGCCGCCGAATAACGTAACAAATCAATCAAATCTCGCTTACAAGTAACATAAAAATCCGTAAACTCAGGATTACGCTGTTGCTTACCAACCCTAACCGCCTCAATAATTTCATCGGCAGCATCCCTAATTTTCACATAAGCACTCATACGCAAATCCTTGGTTGCAAAATAATTATCTAAAAATTTGAGTTCATAATCTTCGGCATAACGTCCATCAGCCTCAAGGGTTAAATCCGCAAATTGTTTCAACATAATACCAACTCCTATTTTTTTATGTAAATAACTAAACAACATCTTCCGTCTGGGCAAGATACTGATTAACCTCACCCTTCGTATTTTGTAGTTGAGAAATCATCGAACGAGTAATCAACTTACCCTCCTCCACCAAGATTTTGCCAGAAATAGGGTGAAGGATATTTTTCTGGGCGCGTCTGCCAATTAAAGCATCCACATCATCAATTTGGCTCAAATACATCCCCGAAGGTAACTCAACCACCACCCCTTCGCCGATAACCCTAGCCTGACAAGCAAGACGAGAATTCATCTTACAAGTAGTAATTACCTCCAGAGTTCTTTTTTCCCGACGATTAAGGGGAGATAAACTATCCATTCCCTCCTTGATGTAAACGTGACAAGTGGAACACATTCCGCGCCCCCCACACTCTTGCATTACATCCAAATCATTTTTTAGCAAACCCGATAAAAGATTATCATTAGTTTGAATTGCTGTTTCCGTGCCGATAGGATCTAACTTGATTGTTTTTGCCACAACTTTAAAATAAACCTCTTAAAACTCAACTACTTATTTTTGTACAAAGATTATAAACTGGTCATTTCACTGCGGGAAAGCCGTTCCATAATGGTAGGATGATCATGCCCTTCCTCCAACCATCCCTCTGTCAGCTTGATTCTTTCGGCTAAACCAATAACAAAATAATTAGCCTCATGGCCCATAGATTCGCAACTGGTTTGCACACAGCCCAAATCTTCCCCCGTCAACTGACTAAAGAAAGCGCTCAAGATTCCTGCTTCGGGTTGACAAGAAAAATGCTTATCTTTGGGGGCAGCTGCCGCAAAAGGAGAATTAACGGTTTTTACCACTACAAAACCTTGGGGATAATAGTCAAAGTCAAATTCTGCTACTCCCCAACCATGGGTTTTCCAGCACTGTTTGAGGCAACTGATAAACTCCGCCATTTCCATCTGAGAAAGGGGACGTTCATAATATTCGCTCACCTCATTGATAAAGCGACGGTAAAAACTTTTACCCCACCAACGACCACAATTATGAAGCACCACACTAGAAGCCTGTCCGATTTCTTCCTCTAAGCCGTCATAAATGCCTTGTAGTAGTACCTCTGGCAGCGCGATGAGTCGAGAGCCTTGGCGGGTTTCTAATAGTCCTAATTCAAAGTCTCCCTGCACATAAGCATCGGGGGAAAAGTAATTACCCTTGAGGGGTTTTTTTTCAACTAAATCTGCAATAGAAATCATTAATTTGTCTCCCATATCTAAAAAAGTATTTTTTTTAAGCCCTGACGGTATCTTTAACTAAATATTCCTTGGCTTGATTTAAGAATGGCTCTAAATCTGCTATCTGGGAAGGGTTTAAGGCTTGTTTAAGTTCCGTGATTAACAGGGAATGAACCGCCGAGTCAATGGATTGAGATTCCCTAGCTTCTACAACGTCCGTTAGCCATTCTAAGAGGCGACGTTCTAAAAATTCGGGGTTATTGAGTAGCATTGCCATGGCGCTATATCTGGTAATTAATAGCCAATGTTGTAAGGAGATTTCGAGGGCTTTTTCTTGGCTATCGGAAAATTTGGCTACCAATTTATCTGCCACGATTTGAAAGATTTCAATTTCCCTATCTCGCAGAAGACGATAAATGTCCATTTTTCCCTGCAGACTGTTGATGCACTTAGAGAAGGTTTCTAAGTCGTTACTTTGTAGATAGTTAAATTCTGCTTCGTGGATGAGTAGTTGTAATTCTGGGTACATAATTTTATCCTTTACTAAAATAAATCAGATAAGTCATTCATTTTTAATTCGGAGAAGGGAGAGGGCGAATTGTTGGGCTTTTTCTCGATGATTGGTTCTTGGGCTATGGTTGGCTTTGTTTCTTGAATGGTTTGCGCCCCACTCCAAGGGAATCTTTGAAAAAAATCTCCTACTTTCATTTGTAAAGAAAGGTTAAGGGCGATCGATGAATCATTATTAGTGTTGAGGTGGGAAGTATAGGCAACCATTTTTTTGATGCCCTTCCAGTTATGGTGAGTGAAAAATTCTTCTACTTTTAAATTAAGGTTAGGGATAAAATCATCTGCATTAATTAATTCTTGACTGGTAGCAACAGATGAAGGTTGATTTCTCTTAATACCCCGCCAGTTGGCGTTGGAGAAGAATTGCTCAACACTGATGTTTGAAAATGTTGGTGTTAAGCTCATATTATTTTCTTAGTTCAATTTGTGTAGTATGGGTGGGTAAATAAATTATTTAAGATATTCACCATTGACTAATCTTTTTTGAATATCCTTTGCCCCTGCCCCTTCGTTGTGCCAGAAAGTAGCCGCATCAATGCGATCTTGTTTTCCTAACAAAAACTTACAATAGGTTTCACCCATGGAATAGCACTGAATCTCTATACAGTTTAGTTGTTTATTGATAAAACGGCTAAAAAATCCAGCTAATAATCCAGCGTAAATATGACATACTGGTTTACCAACATCCCCAAGGGTACGAGCCACAGCAGAATCGAAGATATTGACGAACATAAAGCCATTTTTTTGCTCACTCAAATCCACATCCCAGTTACCCCAACCTTGGGTAGTAAAAGGCCACCACCAGGCTTCTAAAACATAGAGTAAATTCATTTCGTGAACATCTTTGGGATATTCATATTCTTTTTGAAACCAATTGCAGAAGAAATCAGCATCACGAACTCCCCAAGCCTTACCGATGTTATACATCACAACGCTAGACGCCGGGCCTACTTCTTCTTCTAAACCTTCAATTAAACCGACAATGAAATCTTCGGTAACTAAAACGTTGCGGGATTCGTTCCAGTCGGTAATGTCTCCATTAATAGTATCGAAGTGGAAAAAGTCTTCTATGGTGTAGTGATCATGCTTTTTGGGGTATTGATTTTTCCAAAGATTTTTAGATATTTTTTCGACGATACGATTAGGTTTTGTAGGTGTAAAAGTCATAGATTTTTTGTCCTTAAATATTTGTTTTGTTTAATTTAAAACTATTTCAAAACCAACCTAAATACAGTTTAACTATGTTTACCTATGGTTAGGAGTTTCTTAAACATTTCTATACAATAATTAGGTTTTTGGAGTCTTTTCTTGAAGAAAGATAAAGTTTTACCCAAAAAGTTTATTTTTTTAGTAAGGATTGAATGGTTAAACTTTTTTCTTCAATTATGTTAGGTAAATCTTGAACGATTAGGGAACATTTAGACACAAATGAGTTACTCCATTTTTCTAACCATTTCAGTTGTATGGTGGTGGCTTGATGGTTGAGAGAGCCTGTAAAGGTTATTTTACAATTTTTATCCATGGAAAATTGTTCTAACCATTCAGCGTCGGGGCGGGATTGTTCAAAGTTTTTAGCAGTAATCATTCCCCCTAAATAACGGCTGGTGATTTTGGCGATTTCTTCAAAATTGGTGACAACATCAGCGATGGTAATTTTGTGGGCGACTGCCCCTTCAAAGGAGGATACTACAACCATTTTTAAACTCGCAGGGTCAAATCCTTTATCAAATCGGGTAGAGTTATCATACACTGCCCCCCGAAAGTCTGCTCCACCAATGTGAGTACCGTTGAGAAAAGTTCCGCATAAATCGGCTTTGAAAAAGTTTGCTTTGGTGACAAAACTACCTGTTAGGTATGCTTCTTTGATGTTGGCTTTACCTAGGTCTGCTTTAATTAAATAGGCTTTAATAAAGTATGCTCCTTGTAAATTTGCTCCTTTTAAATTTGTACCCGTCAGGTTTGCTTCGTTAAAGTAACAATCTCGTAAGTCTGCTTTGCTTAAATCCGCTCCTCTTAAGTCGGCATAACTTAAATCCGAACCTCTAAAATTTGCTCCTTTTAAATTGGCATTTCTTAGGTCAATTCTTCTTAATTGTAGTTTGGGGAAGTCTCTTTCTCCCCAATTATATTTGGCTTGTATATCTGCATTCACTGTGGTTGTCACCATATATATTGACTCCTAGTTTGAGGAAATTTTCCCGTTGCTATATACTTGTATTATTTTATAATAATCTTAGAAATAATAGTCTTTATCTGTATTAATTACTACTTTTATAACATTTTTATTGAGTAAAAGCTATGAATATATTTATTTTTTTACATTTATTAATTTAACTAAATATCTCTATTAATTTATGTTATTTTAAGTAAGTATTTTTACGGACACAGAGGCTACATTACCTTTACTTTATATAGTTTATGTAAAAATTATCCATTCTAATAATAAGTTTATTGCATAAATAAGAGTAGGTCTATATAGTTTTTTTTAATGGTAAAAATAGGCTTTATTTTTATAACATAATATCAATTTACCTTTACGTACTATCTTTGTGACTATTAATATATTTTGTCACTTACAAAAGTGATTTTAGGAATAAATATTAAAGTTATTAATTTTATGTTCAAGGTGATAGATGTTTGACAAGTTGTCTTTTTAGGAGATATTTGGAAAAATATTGGCGTATTTTGTGGATAGATATGCTGAGAGAAGATAATGGAAGTATTTCTTGATTAACCTTAGTTTTTATAGTTTTTCGTCTATTTTCATTAAATATTAAGGATATTGTATTTTTTGATACAGAAACAATGATGGTAAACATATGAATATCTATTAGTCATTGAATTAAATCATTAAGTCCTCTTGATTAAGGTGGACAAAAAACACATAAGAATCTGATTAACTATGGTGATAATGTCAAAAAAAGCGAAAGGGAAAATGTCTGGGTCTTATGACCAAGATAGTCTTATACTAAATTTTATGGGATGGTTAGGTAGCAAGTTACCTTCTTACTGGTTAGCTTGTATTCCTTTGAGTGCTTTAATTGTGGTGGTATGGAACACTGCGAGTCAGGCTCAGGGGTTAGACGGCCCTGAAAGTTTGGAAGAAGTCAAGGTAATTTTAGATACTATTTTCTTGCTGGTTTGTTCTATTCTGGTTATTTTCATGAATGCTGGTTTCGGGATGTTAGAAACTGGTTTTTGTCGTCAGAAAAATGCTGTGAACATTCTTGCCAAAAACTTAATCGTTTTTGCGGTTGCTACTATCGTTTATTGGGCCATTGGTTATGGCTTTATGTATGGGGATGGTAATGGTTTCATTGGTACTCAAGGTTTCTTCTTCAATGGTGATGGAACACCTTATGGAGATGATAATTATCCTGCGGCTGTTCCTGCGGCTATTAACTTTTTGTTCCAAGTAGCTTTTGCGGCAACTGCTGCAACTATTGTGTCTGGGGCGGTAGCTGAAAGAATTAAGTTTGATGCTTTTTTAATCTTCAGTGTTTTGTTGGTTGGTATTTCTTATCCTATCACTGGTCATTGGACTTGGAATGGTGGTTGGTTAGCGGAAATGGGTTTTTCTGATTTTGCTGGTTCTACCATTGTTCACTCTGTGGGTGGTTGGGCTGCATTAATGGGGGCGGCAATTCTTGGGCCTCGTCAGGGCAAGTATTCTTCTGATGGTCGTGTGAATGCGATTCCCGGTCATAATATGAGTATTGCTACTTTGGGTTGTTTAATCCTTTGGATTGGCTGGTTTGGTTTTAACCCTGGTTCTGAGTTGGCTGCTACTGCTAATGTACCTTACATTGCTTTGACTACTAATTTGGCAGCGGCGGCTGGTGGGGTTACTGCTACTGCTACTTCTTGGATTAAGGATGGGAAGCCTGATTTATCGATGATTATTAATGGTATTCTCGCTGGTTTGGTGGGTATTACTGCAGGTTGTGCTACGGTGGGTTATTTCAGTGCTGTTATCATCGGTGCGATCGCAGGTATCCTAGTGGTATTTTCTGTGGCATTTTTCGACCAAGTTCTTAAAATTGATGATCCTGTGGGTGCTACTTCTGTTCACTTAGCTTGTGGTATTTGGGGAACATTGGCTGTGGGTATTTTTGGTACTGGGGAAGAAAGCATTGTAACTCAACTCATTGGTATTCTTACTATTGGTGGTTTTACGGTTGTAGCTAGTACCATTTTCTGGTATGCCCTAAAAGCGACTGTGGGTATTAGGGTTCATGCTGAGGATGAAATTAAAGGTCTTGATATTAGCGAACACGGTATGGAGGCTTACAGTGGATTTGTGAAGGAGGCTGATATTCTTTCTGGAGGCTTTACAAGTTCTATGACTGGTGAGGTTTCTTCTACCACTGAGGGTTAATTTTTTTCTAGTATTTTACTCCTATTTATAATTTGTTTCCTCTTCTGAGTTGTCGGGGGGGGAAATTTTTTATGGTGATTTGGTTAAACTAATTAATAAGTTTATGTTGCATTTTTTATGACTAAAAAAGCTATTGTTTTATTATCAGGAGGTTTAGATTCTGCCACTAGCGGTGCGATCGCCCTTAAGGAAGGTTATGATGTAATAGCCTTATCATTTCGTTATGGACAAAAACATCTCAAGGAATTGGAAGCATCCCGCAATGTGGCCGAAGCCTTGGGCATCAAAGAACATTATATTATCGATGTGAATCTTTCTTTGTGGGGTGGTTCATCCCTCACCGATGCTAATATGAATATTCCTGAAGATGGGGTAAAAGCTGATGAAATCCCTTCTACCTATGTGCCGGGGCGTAATACGGTTTTTATCTCCATTGCCCTTTCCCTCGCCGAAGCCAAGGGTGCAGAGGCTATTTATTTGGGCATTAATGCCGTGGATTATTCAGGTTATCCCGATTGTCGCCCCGAATATTTAACCGCCTTCCAAAACCTCGCCAATCTTTCCTCTAAGGTGGGTATCGAAGGAAAATCCCCCCAGTTAATAGCTCCCCTTGTAACTTTATCGAAAGTAGAAATAGTACAAAAGGCGATCGCCCTTAACGTGCCTATTGAAAAAACATGGTCATGTTATCAAGGAGGAGAAACCCCTTGCGGAGTGTGCGATTCTTGCCGTATCAGAAATAAGGCTTTGATAGAAGCTGGTTATCCTGAATTAGTGGGGTAAACCCGAAAAGAATTATTAAGTAATGTAAAGTTATAATAAATAGTAGCAAATTAATCAAAAGATAGGAATAATAATTATGGCTCTTAGTGTAGGCACCAAAGCCCCTGACTTTACCACCAAAGATGATCAAGGAAACACCATCTCCCTAAAGGATTTTGCAGGAAAAATCGTGGTAATGTACTTCTATCCTAAAGATGATACCCCTGGTTGTACCAAACAGGCCCAAAGTTTCCGTGATAACTACGAAGAATATCAAAACAAAGACATGGTAGTTTTGGGTGTGAGTGTGGATGACGAAGCATCCCACAAAGCCTTCAAGGAAAAGTATGGTTTACCTTTCCAGCTTTTGGTTGACAGTGATAAAGCTATTACTAAAGCCTATGATGTGGATGGCGGTGGTTATGCCAAACGTGTCACCTATATTATCAACGGTGAAGGGGTTATCACCCATGTAGATAGTAGTGTACAAACTAGCACCCATGCCCAAGATGTTTTAAAAACCATTGGTTAATTATCTGTCATGGTAGGGGCGTTGTCTCTACTGGGCAATTTTTGGCGGTGGGAGATGGCTTAAATGAGTAGTATCGGCTTGTATTTCCCACTGCCATTGCTTGTTAACATAGCGAAGTTTACTGAGGCTACACAGGGGTATGGTTAGGGGTTGATAGTTTTTATTTAGTAAAGCCTTAATTATCCCTTGGATAGCGACACTATGCCCTACTATGAGGGAGTTAGGATACTTTGTTAGTATTTTGCTAGTGGTGGCGGTGCGCTGATATATTTCCTCTAAAGTTTCAGGATATTGGGGATATATCTGAGGTTGATAATTCCAGTTGATTATATCGAGATATTTTTTTTCGAGGTTATCAGGGTATTGGGTAAGGGGTGGGGTGTCCATCCAATCCTTATTATGCCATTCTCCTAGTCCTGATTCAATGTTAATGGATAAGTTAAGGGCGATCGCAATGGGATAAGCAGTTTGTATCGCTCGTAAAAAAGGAGAACAAAAAATATATTTAATAGGTTCATTTTCTAATCTTTTCGCCACTGCTTTAGCTTGAATTATGCCATCTTCCGATAAGGGCGGATCATATTTTTTTTCAGCATGATTAAACCATTCAGGATAGACAAAATCATGCCTGTTACCATGTCTAACAATCCACATATTTATTTAACCTCAGTTCGGGATTTGTCAGTATAGTAGGGGACGTACCATGGTACGTCCATACAGGCTTCTGGTTGCAGGTTACAGGTAATAGTTTATTAATTGTCAATTATTTACACCTTTACAAAGGTAATTCATGGCAAGGGAGGTGATGAAATCGGATTTGGTATTACTTAATCAGGATCGTTTTCTTTTAGCCTTCCAAGTACCCCCATAACGATAATAAGGATTATTTTGTGAAACTTTTTGCCAACAGTCTGGACATACTTGATACCATTGCTCACTATTATCCCACTGAATACGATAACGAATTTTTACTATTTGACCACATTTATGGCAAGATTTTCCCTGTTGAGACATTATTAACAAAGCTAAATTTTCACTAAAAAGGGCAGAAAATCTGCCCTCTAAAACATTATTGTAGTGTGGTTATCTACTGAGAAAGGGTACGACGTTTAAATACCATTTCATAGGCTTCGATAATATCTCCCTCTTTCCAGTTACCAAATTTATTGATACTGATACCGCATTCAAAACCCGATGCAACTTCTTTCACATCATCTTTGACACGGCGTAAAGAGTCAAGATTACCATTATAGATAACTTCCCCATTACGTAATACCCTGATAAAGCGGTTACGAACTACTTTACCTGATAGCACGTAACAACCAGCCACAGCGCCCTTACCCACAGGGAAAACGGCACGAACTTCAGCTTTTCCTAAACCTTCTTCTACTTCTTCAGGATCTAGTAAACCTTCCATGGCTCCTTCAATTTCATCTAATAACTTATAGATGACGTTATATTCTCTGATGTCCACCCCTTCTTGTTCGGCAGCTTGACGGGCATTTGGGGCAAGGGTGGTGTTAAAACCAATGACCACTGCACCACTGGCGGCCGCTAAATCCACGTCTGTTTCGGTAATTTCTCCTGGACTAGAGAGCAGTACACGGATTTGAACTTCTTTTTGGGGTAGTTGTTTTAGAGAGCCTAAAATGGCTTCCACTGAACCTTGGACATCGGCTTTGAGAATGATATTTAATTCCTTAAGTTCCCCTTGTTGTGCTTGGGCAGAAAGGGTACTTAGGGTTACTCGACGGGAAGATAAGGCTTGTTGTAAGCGACTGTTTCTATCTTCAGCTGCTCGACTTTCAGCGATCGCCCTTGCTTCTTTTTCACTAGGATAAACATCAAACTCATCCCCTGCTTGGGGAACTTCATTTAAACCAAGAACCTCCACCGCAAAGGAGGGACTGGCTTCTTCTACTTTTTCCCCACGGTCATCGATCATGGCACGGATTTTACCAGCCACAGAACCCGCCACAAATACATCTCCAACCCTCAGAGTTCCATTTTGTACCAATAGGGTAGCCACAGGCCCTCTGGCTCGGTCTAAATGGGCTTCAATAACTGTACCTTTAGCGGGGCGATCGGGATTTGCGGATAAGTCTTCTACCTCAGAGACTAAAACAATCATTTCCAATAGGGCATCGAGATTTTCCCCGTTTAAAGCACTAACAGGCACCATTACGGTATCCCCACCCCAATCCTCGGGAACTAGCTCTAATTCGCTCAATTCTTGCTTAACTCGGTCGGGATTGGCCTCTGGCTTATCAATTTTGTTTATAGCTACCACGATGGGAACTTTTGCGGCCTTAGCATGGCTAATGGCTTCTCTGGTTTGAGGACGAACCCCATCATCGGCGGCCACTACCAAGATAGCAATGTCAGTAACTTTAGCTCCCCTTGCCCTCATGGCGGTAAATGCTTCGTGACCGGGGGTATCCAAAAATACTACCTGCTGGGTTGTTCCCTCATGCTCCACATCCACATGGTAAGCACCAATGTGCTGGGTGATGCCTCCTGCTTCTTTTTGCACCACTTTGGTATTACGAATTGAATCGAGGAGGGTAGTTTTACCATGGTCAACGTGACCCATAATAGTGACCACAGGAGGACGATTAGAAAGATTATCTAAATCGGCTTCGGCTAACATTTCAGTTTTAATGGCGCTGGCTTTTTGTTCCTCTGTGATTACCGTTACCCCTAATTCTTCTGCTACCATCTTGGCGATTTCAAGGTCAAGGGTTTCGGTAATGTTAACCGCAATGCCTTTGAAGAATAGCATTTTAATAATTTCGGTATCAGGGGTATTAAGCATATCAGCTAACTCCCGCAGAGTAAGACTTTGCTTAAGGGTAATTTCCTGAGGAACTTCTTTTTCTTGTTTTGGTTTTTTGTTACTTTCGTTGGATTTGTTGGAAGAACTATTATCAGAGCGATCTAATTTTGGTTTTTGACGACGGGGGGCTTTGGTGCGATCGGCTGGTTTAGGAGCTTTACTCGCAGGTTTATCAGGTCTTGCTAAGGCTAAGTTTAAATTATTTTCTGAGTCGTTATCTCCATCAAGATAATCAATTAAATCGTCATCATCGTCTTCAAGTACAAAGGAGCGACGTTTTTTCCCTGATTTTTTATTTTCTTTACCACTATCGTCATCATCTTCCCACACCGCAGGGGAATCTTTGACTAAGGGTTTTTTAACTTTTTGCTTGGTGCGTTTTGGTTTTTCTAATAATACGGGTTCATTATCGAAATCATCTTCGGTGTTATTTTGAGTATTATCAAGATCATCATCTAAATCGGGTTCTGGGGCGATCGCAACGGGGCGTTCGGGGGGCTTTTGTAACTTAGGTTTTGGCGGAGATTTTATGGTTTTTTTCTCACTATCTCCCTTGGTGGCAACGGGCTGAGCCACTTTTTTTTCTTGGCTTTGATCAGAATCCGAGCTTTGTTCTTGTTTATTTTTAGCAATTTTTGAAGGCTTACCCTTAATTTTTGGTTTGGGTTTTCTGTCACCTTCAATAGAATCCATTAATTTCGCCACAGAGCGAGGCTTACCAGAGGGCTGTTCTTCTTTCTGGGTTGGAGCTGAGGGAGGAGAAGGAGGCCGTTTAAGTTCAGGTTTGAAACTACTTTTATCATCGCCATTTTGAGCATTTTTCTCAGGACGAGGGGGAGGACTCTTAAGGTCCCCTGTGGACTTGTTTTCTGGAGATGGTGCTTTGGATTTTCCTTGATCGACGCTAGGACGTTGGGGACGAGGAGGACTTAAAAGAGTAGGGGTATCTTGATTATCATTTTTGCTCTCTGGAGATTGCCCAGACTTTTGTTCTTGGTCACGATTTTTCTTATATAAGGCAACAATCTCTAATTTTGGTTTATTGGTTTTGGAGTCTGGCACTTGATTTTTCTTTTTTTGATGGTCTTGGTTTTTCCCTTTCTTGTTGTTTGACGATGTCATACGATAATTCTTTGCGGCTTCTTTAATGCTCTGTGCTTGAGATTCAGAGATGGTACTACTGTGAGTTTTTACGTCAATTGATAATTGAGAACATATTTCTAGTACGTCTTTGTTTTCTAATGCTAGTTCTTTTGATAGGTCGTATATTCTTATTTTTCCGTTTTTCATCCAAAAATTGCCCTAAGTCTAATATATTATAATTTATTTTATGTTGGTTTATTCTTTATTTTAATTGAGATTTGTTTTCTTCGTTATCTCCACGGTTTTTGGGAGAGAAAACTATATGTTACATTTTCTTAATATTTTTTAATTGAATGAGTCTAGTGGTATTTTTTTAGCCTAACATCTACTTTTTAATTGATCATAAATTTCAGGGGGCATAGTAGTTCGTAAAGTCCTACCTAGGCGCTTTTTTTTCTGAGCAATGGTGATACACTCAAGGCGAGGACAAACATATGCCGATCTTCCCATACCTTGGTTAATGGTGATGTGGTGGCTGGGAAAGTTTCTCACAACTCGAATAAAATCGTGTTTAGAGCTTATCAATCCACAACTTACACAACGACGATAATTTTTTGGGGGCATTTTTTCTTTTTAAAACAACAATGGTGGAAAAAATATGATTTTTCCGATGGAGAGAATATATATTTAACCTGAGTTCGGGATAAAATTTATAGTCTTGTAAAGGTGTAAAAATTAATAAACTATGAACCGTAACCTGTACAGACGTAGTGTACTGAGTCCCTACCATACTGACAAATCCCGAACTGATGATATGTACTATTCTTCTTCTGTGGATGAAGTTGGACTCATGATTTCTTGATTTTCCTCTGGGCTGTTTTCTTCTACCATGACGGGGGTTTGAGAAACTTTTTCTTGTTGCATTTTTTGATAGTCGCTCTTGGATTTTATATCGATGCGCCATCCTGTTAATCGAGCCGCTAGGCGAACATTTTGTCCGTCTTTACCAATGGCGAGGCTCAGTTGATTATCGGGGACAACGACCATGGCTTGTTTTTCTTCAGGATCTAGTAATTCTACGAGATCGATTTGGGAGGGACTCAAGGCGTTAGCTATATATATAGCAGGATCTGGAGACCAACGAATGACGTCAATTTTTTCTCCTTTTAATTCATTGACTACCGCTTGAATACGAGAACCCCTCGCACCAATACAAGAACCGACGGGATCAACATCTTTATCGAGACTATCCACCGCTATTTTAGTTCTGGCTGTTACATATCTACTCATGGGGTTGGCTTCACGGGCGATCGCCACTATGCGTACTATTTCTTCTTCAATTTCAGGCACTTCATTAGCAAAAAGATACACCACTAAACCAGCATCGGCACGGGATACCAACAACTGTGGACCTCTTTGAGAACCTTCACGCACCTGCTTGAGATACACCTTAAAGGTAGCATTAGCTCGATAATTATCACTATTTATCTGCTGAGAACGAGGCAATTCCGCTTCTACTTCCGGACGACCATAAGCACTTTGGATCGTCATAATTACCGACTGACGCTCAAAACGTTGTACCTTCGCTTGAAGCACAGTGCCTTCTAACTCTTTAAATTCAGATTGAATCATCAACCGTTGTTGATCCCGTAATTTTTGTTGTAAAACCTGCTTAGTTTGAATTGCGGCCATACGCCCAAAGTCTTTTTGCTCGGGGGTGACATCTACCACCATTTCATCTCCTACCCTAGCTTCTTGGTTTACTTCCATAACCTCAGCCAAAGGAATTTCATGATCTGGATTTTCTACATTTTCCACCACTGTTTTTAGAGCTAAAACCCTAAATCCTTCTTCATCAATATCTAATTCCACCCGAAAATTATCAAAATAATCTTCACTAAAACCATTTTGTAAATTACTTTGTTTGGCACGACGAAAGCGTTCATATCCTTTAAACAAAGCCTCTCTAAGAGCTTCTTGGACTGCACTTTGGGATAAACTGTGACTTTGACTAATTTCTTCTATTAAAAAACTTAATCCGGGTAATTGAACAATACTCATATTTTTTTCACTAAATAACTAATAATCAATAATGGTGTTAAATTTTTAATTTATTCACTGGCACTGCGTAAACTAACCTGCTCAACTAATTCTCTTGGAATTTTCACAATACGTCCTTTACAGTTAAGATAAACAAAATCCTCATCCCGACTACGTAAAGTTCCCTCAAATTGAGTCTTTTTTTTGTGAGGCGTGTGAGTCTTTACCATGACTGGGAAACCTTGAAAACTGATAAATTCTCGATCCGTTGTCAACACGTCCGCTATACCAGGACTAGATATTTCCAAAGAGTAAGCCTCGGCAATAATATCTTTACCTTCTAATATTTCCTCTAACAAACGGCTCATTTTTTCGCAATCATCAAGACTGGTATCCCCTACTCTATTACGAATATCAACTCTTAATAAAGAAGGATTTTTATTTGTTTGGAATACTATGTTAGCTATTTCAAGATTTAATTGTTCAGCAATGGGAGTTGCTAACTCCGTTATTTCTGTTATCAAAGGATGGGTCATAAAAAAATCAGCGTTAAAACTCGGTTGATAAATGGTTGTTAACAAGCAACAAAAAAAGCGGGTATCACCCACTTTTAAGAGATCATTTCTCAGGATTGGCGGTTCAGGTTCTGATTACTTCTTAGCCAAAATAGTCCTTGTTCTGACGATGATTTAAGAGTTTTTATGGACTCAACTGTTGGCTATTTAAATACAATGGTCTTGTATTTTTCAACTTTCAAGGAAATATTAGAACCTTCTAGGATTGATTATAGTCTATTTTTTTTGATAATTCAATTTCTTTTCAGGAAAAGCATCCAATCTTCTGAGGGATGCTTCGTCAAACATTCATCAATGGTTAAAATTTTTAATTTTCCATCATAGTCTATATATCTAAGAATAAATCCTGCCTTAACTATTTCCTCTATTAAGGCTTTTGGGTTATCACAGCGCACAGGGGCAAACTCGAGAACGATGTTAATGTCAGGATTTTTGGTGATGGTATTTTGCATACCTTTCCAGATAGATTCTTCTGCCCCCTCAGCATCAATCTTGACAAAGTCCACTTTTTGCCAATCTTTGGTTAATTCATCTAAAGTGGTGGTTTGCACGGGAAAGACGTTATCCTGATTTTGGGATAATTCTTCTTCGGAAACTCCTGCACAAATTGAGCCATTAATTCCTCTTCCTTCTGGGAGATATAAGTTAACTGTTTTATCGATTTCATCAGCAACTGCCATTTGAATAACTTCTGAGTTGTTACCCAAAAATCCATTAACTTCCATGGTTCGTCTGAGTAGTTTTTCTATGTTTGGATTAGGCTCAATGGCGATAACATGGCCAGAAGAACCGACAATATCTGCCATTATTAATGAATAATAACCGTGATTTGCACCTATATCTATACAATGCCAACCTGGTTGAATTGCATCTGTAATTGCTTCTGTAATCCACATTTCCCAATATCCATTCAGAGATAAATGGGGGGCTATTCCTATATCATCGGCTTGTACGTAACAAAAGTATTTTGTTAAAACTCGGCATAGAAGAATTCCGTTACCTAGATAAGCTGTTTGGTAGTTTTGTCGACAGGATAATTGTACTTCTTCTCTATGTTTTTTTACTATTTGTTTTATGTCAAAAAATATATTATTTTTATTATTGAATTGACGAGAAATAAAATTGGGCACAAGAGATACTAAATTATCATACTGACTCTTTGAAGGAGTTTTTTCCATGGATTCTGACAGGGTTGTAAGATGAATATTATCTGCCGCAATTTTGTTTAGTTTATCGTTTTGGGATAGTATTACAAAAACTTCGTTGGCAAAGACGGGCGATAATTTTTCTATTGCTTGATCTATAAATTCTCTATCTAAGTCCTCAATCATTCCTTTGTGAATTACGAACCATTGAATGTTTTTTATATCTAAGGAATTAATTTTTGAGTAATCGATAGTGTTTTCTAACTCTTGTTCAAAGGGAGTGGGGGCAATTACTAAGTCACCTTTTTTACAGTTTTTTTTGATAAATTGATAGGTACTATTCCAATATTTATCATCACCAAAAATTGACATTTAATGACCTCTGTTGATTTTACAGCTTAAATCTTAGCATTATTTGATCATAATTTTCGACTCATTTAGACTAATAAAAAATATCTGAAAATAATGTAGGTAGTAAATTAACATTGAGTTATAACTTAAAGATTGAAAAACTTGTTTATTATTCAATTCATCAAGACTTTTTTTTAAAACTCCAATACTTATGAAGTAAATAATTAACTGGGGTTAAAGCTACAATAGAAATCATATTGGCATATAAATACCATATTCTAATAATATCAACCAAAGTGTATATAATACATAGATTGATCATGTTGCTGGATAACATAACGCCATAATACTTCCATAATTCTCTCCAAAATAATTTTTTATCTGTTTGGAATGTAAATACCTTATTAAGAAAAAATCCAATGTAATTAGTAACAAGAATAGTTATAACTGCAGAAATTAAATAATTAATCAAAAGTATTGATGTTAAAAAATACATTAATGCAAGGGTTAACAATGCACAAAAGCCACCAATAAATAAAAATTTAAAAACTTTTATATCTATCAATGAAAGTATTATTTTTATCATTATCAATAATTCTCCAATGGAATCATAAAAATTAAATTTTATTCAAAACCGTATGTTTCTTGTACTAGATATATGGGACGTTGTTTAACTTCTTGATAAATTCTTCCTGTATATTCACCCAATATACCTAAAGTTATTAGTTGAATTCCACCCAAAAATAAAATAGTGACAATTGTTGAAGCATAACCAGGAACCTCAACACCAGAAATAAGAGTTCTAATAATTAGAAAAGAACCATAAATAAGTCCCAAAAAAGAAACAATCAAACCAAAGTAACTCCAAATTTTTAAAGGAATAGAGCTAAAAGATGTAATTCCATCAATAGCGAAATTCCATAACTTCCAATAATTAAAGCGACTTTTGCCACTTTGCCGAGGTTCACGACTAAAGTAGATGGCAGTTTGTTTATATCCAACCCAGGAAAATAATCCTTTCATAAAACGATTTCTTTCAGGCATTTGTTTAAGAGCCTGTACTACTTTTTGATCCATTAATCTGTAGTCTCCTGTGTCTTCTGGAATCGGTGTGTCGCTTATTTTACCAATAAAGCGATAAAAATATTTAGAAGTCATTTTCTTGATCCAAGATTCACCTTTTCTGTCAATTCTTACCCCATAAACTACATCATAGCCTTCTAGCCACTTAAACCAAAATTGTTTAATTAATTCGGGAGGATCTTGTAAATCTGCATCAATAGGTATAACAGCTTTTCCCTTTGCGTAATCTAATCCTGCTGTCATGGCAGCTTCTTTACCAAAATTACGAGATAAATTAATAATTTTGACGTCACTATTGTGCATACGGTATTCGATAAGTTTTAATAAAGTATTATCCTTACTACCGTCATTAATACAAATGATTTCATAAACAATATTGAGACTATCCAAAACTTCTGTTAGTTTTTGAAATAAGTAGTCCAAGTTATCCTGCTCGTTGTAACAGGGAACCAACAAAGATAAGTCTATATTATTGTCCATGATTTTCAATTTGATTGTTTAGACTAAATGAATATAAAAAATCTAAATAGAAGATAAAGAACTATATATATAGTTCTTTATTTATCCACAAAAAAAATACTAACCTAGTTTGTAAAAAAGTTTTAATATTATTTTCTTTTTAAAAACATTTTTTAAACAAACACATTCTACTATGTAAATAAAATTTAAAAATTTTTATTTAAAAGAATATTATAAATATTTTCATAATCAGAATACCACCATATTTCATCATCATGACAACTTTCTATTCGTTCAGGTTGACCATATTTTTCTAAAATTTTATCTTTATTTAAAGATCTGGTAAAAATAAATTCAAATTTTGGTTGTGAGCCTGACTCATGCCAACTATTTTGATACCAGTAAATGTTATTGTTAAAATGGTATAAGTTTCCAAAGTCTGTAATTGTACCAATTTGAAGATTTTTTTGAGAGAATAGTATAAGTGGTTTTGTTTCCCAATATCCAGCTAAACCTGCCGTGGTTTTGTTTGCTAAACAACCATAATATACTGGGGGCGGAAATACTTGAGTGATTGATTTTATCTCTAGTAAAGATATTTGTAAGACAATATTAAGACTGAAGATAATCAGAGTCAAATATTGAATTTGTTTTAACCATTGATATTTCAACTTTGATAAGTAAACTAACGACAATAAAATTGAAAATATAAGTGGGTTATAAAATATAAACAAAAAGTACCTTAAACTACCGATATCTATATATTTGCCTAAAATCATTACACTAGAAAAATTCAGGACTATACCCGAAATTGTAAAGATACTTAGTAAAAATATATTATTTTGTGTTTGGGAAAATTTATAATTTTTAATATAGTATTTAATAAGAAAAGATAAAAGATAAATAAAAGCAATTGTTGGTATTATTAAATTTACGAATAAAAAGAATTTTGATTCTGGATTAATCGAGATAATATCTTCAAAAACCCTATTGAGAGAATATACTATATTACTCCATTTAAATGGTAGCGAAGTTTTGCTAGATAAAGGATCAATAAATTTATAAAAAATAGTACCAAAAATACATGGAATAGAAAATGCTATATATGTTTTTTTACAATCTTTGAATTTAACAAGTTTTAGTTTAGTTAATATTGTAATGGCGAATAAAAAAGGTAATACAAAATAAATAATAATTTGCAAGTTAGATAAGCTCGTGAAAAAAATCAGAATACTACTTAGCAATAATTGTTTTTCTTGTGATGTTCTTAAATAAGATAGGGTAGATGCTAAACAAAAAATAGAAACTAAATAAGCTCCAAAATGTATATAGCTGAGAAATGGTATGGTAAAAATCCATGATATATCGTGTAGCTTTCCAAAACGTGTTGGATGTAAATTAATAAAAAATAAGGTGAATAATAAAAATATACAGTCATAAATACCGATATTTTTACCTCCTAATTCTTTATATAAAAAGCGTAGACCAATAAAAAATAGGTACCATTGAATAATTGCGTAACATATTATTGACAATAAAGGATTGTTAAGCAAAAAAGCAATTAATAAAAATAAAATTGTATCAGGAAAATAATAGGGAGCATCAGGTAATCTCCATCCCCATATATTTGATAGATTGGATGATAAATCCATCGATAACACAGGTAATTGAATTATATCCGCATTAGTGGAAAGTAATGTAATACTATCTACTTGATAAAGATCATAAACTGATAAACTAAAAACACCTAAGATAAGTAGGTGCTTAAGCAATAAATAAAAAATTTTAATCTGTATATTATTTTTTAACTTATGTGTCAACATAATTATTAATTTTACATTGAGAGATATTTTAAACCTTCAAATTTATTTGAGTAAATTTGAATTATATCAGACACAGTATTTTAGTGCAACATGAAAATGAAAAGACTGTTAAAATGTTTCATCATGATCATAAAATTACAATCTAATTATTAATTTGCTCATAATTAAATTATTGGTTTTTATTCATCACAAATTTTATGTTTCCTTGTTTAATTTTCCATAATTTGTCTATTATTTGGTCTTTCTTTATACAACCAAGGGATTGAATTTGATAATGTTTTCCTGTAATTATGTAACGGTAACGGATATTAGTGGCAATGAGTTTTTAGGGGCGATCGCACTTTATGAGCAATCATTTCCCCTCAGCGAAAAATTATCCTGTAATGTTATCAAAAATAAGATTGAAACGAGAATTTTTCAACTATGGATAAAAAAAGATCAAGAAAAAGTTATTTTGATGGCTATTTTATCCCCTCTACCGCAAACTAATTTTACCTTACTCGGATATTTAGCGACTTCTCCAGAATATCGAGGTCAAGGACTAGGAAAAGATTTTATGATCTTTATACAAGAACAACTACAAAAACATAATCAATGGTTACTTTTAGAAGTAGAAAATCCCTTGTTTCCTCCAGACAAAGAACTAAAACAAAGACGGGTTAATTTTTATCTCAGATTAGGAGCAAAAATTATCAAAGATGTTCCTTATTTATTACCCAAATTATCTAAACAAAAATCCCCTGAAATGATTTTGATGGTTTATCCTGATTATCAAACATATGAAATTGATAATTTATTAATAGAACAATTAATCACATTAGTATATCAATATTTTTACGATCAACCTAATCACAAAAATATATATTTTTTAGTCAAAAAAATACCTCAAATCATAGAATTAAGTGATACTTTTTAATCATAAAATCCTATGTTACCATGAAAAAAATTAAGATTTATTTAACCATGGAAAAAAGAAAATTAGGTAATACCAATATCGAAATCACTCCCATTATAATGGGTACATGGCAAGCAGGTAAAAGAATGTGGGCAGGTATTGATGATGATGAGAGTATAAAAGCCATTCGTACTGCCGTAGAGGGAGGCATCACCACCATCGACACCGCCGAGGTTTATGGGGAAGGACATTCCGAAAGAATCGTCGCTAAAGCGGTTAAGGATATTCGAGACGAGGTGGTATATGCTACCAAGGTATTCGCCAACCATCTCAAATATGATCAAGTAATCAGTGCCTGTGAAAATTCCTTGCAGAATTTGAGTACCGACTACATTGATTTATATCAGATTCATTGGCCTTCTGGTACTTGGAATAGTGATATTGTACCTATAGAAGAAACGATGAAGGCGCTTAACAAACTCAAGGATGATGGCAAAATAAGGGCGATCGGGGTATCTAACTTTTCTGTGGCACAATTAAAGGAAGCAAGGCAGTATGGGGAAATTGTTAGCATTCAGCCTCCCTATTCTTTATTCTGGCGGGGGGTAGAAAAGGAAATTCAGCCCTATTGTGTGGAAAATAATCTGTCTATCCTATCCTATTCTGCCCTTGCTCAAGGTATTCTAACAGGTAAATTTGGCTCAAGTCCACAGTTTGAGGAGGGTGATCATCGGGTTAATAATCGTTTGTTTCAACAACCCCACTGGGATAGAGTTCAAAAAGCCTTGGATTTATTACAACCCATAGCAAACAAGTATGATTGTAGTTTAGGACAAGTTGCGATCGCCTGGTTAATCGCCCAATGCCAAACCCAAGCTATTGTAGGCGCTAGGAATGCTTCACAGGTGGAACAAAATATCAAAGCAGGAAATATCAAAATCAGCGATCAAGATTTAGCAAAAATTAGTGATATTGGCACGGAAGTAAGTAAACACTTTGATGATAACCCCGTTTTATGGAATTTTGACAATTAAACTCAATTCCCTGAGTAGAGTAAACCAATAAAATTAATTAACAAAGATATTAAAACCATTAATTTTAGTTCAATTTATTGAACGTTGACTGTTAGCCGTGTAATTTATTACATGGTGGGTGATAATAAATTTTACTCATTGCATTTAGTATTGAGTCGCTCACTAGACTTATCGTGTAAAGAAAAATACTTAATATCTAACACTTTATCACCATTGCCTATCCCCCATTCCCTGTCCAAGTGAAAAATCATATCTAAAACCAGCAAAGCCGATTTTTTTTGTAAACAATCATTACGACAAGTTGTAAAAATTCTTAATACAAAATGAGATTAATTCAGTTTAAGGTAGAAAACTAGGAATCAAAGACTTTTTGTAAATTTTTATAAACATAAAACTTAATAATCAGGAATAAATAAAAATATGAGCGTAAACTTAGCCACAATGTTGAAAGAAGGAACTAAAAAATCCCACTCCATGGCGGAAAACATGGGATTTATTAAGTGTTTCCTCAAAGGGGTAGTGGAAAAAAATTCTTACCGTAAATTAGCTGCTAACCTCTACTTTGTATATGGTGCCATGGAAGAAGAAATGGAACGCCTCAAAGATCATCCCCTCATTAAACCTATTTACTTCCCTGAGTTAAATCGTCAGCCCAGTTTAGCCAAAGATCTTCAATTTTATTATGGACCTAACTGGAAAAATGAAATTCAAATCACTCCCCATGGACAAGCCTACGTAGATCGCATCCATGAAATCGCCCAAAATGCTCCTGAATTGTTTGCAGCCCATTCCTACACCCGTTATTTAGGAGATCTTTCTGGGGGTCAAATCCTCAAAAATATTGCCCAAAAAGCAATGAATTTAGATGATCAGGGTACTGCTTTTTATGAGTTTGAAACTATTGATGATGAGAAGGCTTTTAAAGTAAAGTATCGTCAATGTTTGAATGATTTACCTGTGGATCAGGAAACTGCCGATCGCATCGTACAGGAAGCCAATGACGCTTTTGGCATGAATATGAAAATGTTCCAAGAGTTAGAAGGTAATTTGATTATGGCTATCGGTAAGATGTTATTTAATAGCTTAACTACTCGCCGTCGTCGTAATCAGAACAATTCTGAGGGTGAATTGGCTACCGCTGAATAATCTTTTTCTGTTGCTTTGTTAATCCCCTATCATGGGGATTTTTTTTATGTTAAAAATTGTTAAAAAATCGCTTTTTTTCTTGTCTTTTTATTTTTGCCGTGCGATGATGTAACTAGGTTGTTAATAATGGGAATCTGTATATTTACATTTAAAAATGCTTAGCCTTCCATTATAATACAAATATAACATGGCACGGGGCGATCGTCCACCCCAAGCCGTAAAATATTTTTGACATTGCTTAATTATGATACGAAATATAGTTGAATTACACTAAAAAATAAGACTTCTAAATATTAGAACCGTTCCCTGTTCCCTTTTTCAACCAGAAATCATACCTAAAATCAGCAACGGCTATTTTTTAAATTTAAGGTACTTGCAGACGGATTAAATGTTCTTCGGGTAAAGCCTCTTTGAATTTACCTTCTTCAGCAAGTATGGCAATTAAGTTAATTTCCTGATCAGGATCGAGGTGTAAATCTTGCCAAGGTACAGCAATTTCGATACATTGATCCAAGGCAATCCTTGCGCTGCTATAACGGGAATGCCAACGCAAGTCAGATCCAGCTTCCTGTAGCCAATAAGTTTTAGTGACTAAATTAATACCGAGATGATGACGGTAATGGTAGTTTAGGGGATCTTGATCTGGTACATGGGCGAGGGGGATGGGGCTATTATGGCCAGGGCGATGGGGATAGTACCACAATAAATGGAGTTCTGAGGGTAGGTCTTGCCCTGCTACGGCTCCTGATTTGACATCGAAGCGGAAATAGAAGTTTAGATGATCCCAACCGTAATAAATAGCGGGAATAAGACTGGTACGGTGCATAGTACCCCGTGAACTACCAATTTTAATTTTTCCTGCTTTTTCCCAATCCTGTTCATCTCCTTTTCCATCCACTAGGGGGCTGATATAACTACTGGGGGGCTGTTCTCCTGTGGAGCGTTGGTTGGGGTTAGCCACGGGGCGATGGAGATATTGGGGTACGGTTTCGTTAAGGGCTTGGTAGAGGGCGATGAGATGTTCTCTGAATAGTTGATCAAACATATCATCATGGGAGGAGTGATGGGGATCTCCAAACCACCAAAACCAGTCGGAGCCTTGCGCGGCATAAAGGGCTTCCCAAGCATCGGGGTTATTTTCTGGGGTGGCTTCGGGATGTTTGGCTAAGGTTTGTCGGGCGGCGCTCAGATAGTCCCATGCTCGGTTTTTAGTGCGCTCGCCTATCCACGTGGAAAAATTACCGTCAATCCATGAGCCACTATGTAACTGGGAGTTTTTGATGGTATGGGTGGGGGGAAACTGCTCGACAAATTCAGACACTGTAACTAATTTAATGTCGTGAGCGTGGGAGAGGTTTTGATAAAGTTCTTCTAAGAAAGGTTTACCGTCTTGCTCATAAAATTCCCAACAGTTTTCGCCATCGAGGGCAATGGTAACTAACCAAGGTTCGTCGAGGGTGGTGTTATCACTGGATTGTCTATCTGCTAGGGTACGGGCGATCGCCTGTAGGTGTGAAATCAAGTCACAGGCTGCCTGTTGAGGCTTCATGGCACCATAGGTGAAACCAATGAGATCTGATAAACGGTGATCTCGAAAAACAATACTTAAATCCCTATGGTCAGTTTCTAAACGATAGGGGCGATATAATACCTCAGGTTCATAAACATTTCCCGTTTCGTCACGGTGGAAAAAGTGGTTAAAACTCCAACCCAATACCGCTTCATCAGAACATATCCACTTAAACCCTTCCTTGGCAATATGGGGTAAAATTTCAGGGCTAATGGATTGCTCACTAGGCCACAATCCTCGGGGCGATCGCCCGAAACGCTCTTGATACATAGTCCATGCCCGATGTAAATGACGGGGAACATCCTCCCCCCACTGAAAACGACTTACAGGTAATTCCATATGGGGTAGTGCCACCCTCCCTGCATTAGTATCATTAAGTAACGGTAAAATAGGGTGAGTGTAAGGGGTTGTCGTCACCTCCAACTGTCCTTCATCCTGCATCTTTTTATGTTCAGGGATAATTCTGGCAATAATTTCTTTTTGTTTACTATAGATCCTTTGGCGATCGCTCAGGGTAAAATCACGACCTTTTTCTAACCAACGGGCAATATCTGCATCATCCCAAAAAAGAGGATCAAACCAAGCCAAATTATGCCATGCCAAAAGATCACTCAAATCTTGATCCGTCCAATTATCCAAACACCACTGTTTACCCTTAATATGCTTGTGTTGGAAAAGCTCCTCATAACGGCCATGGGGGCGAATCATATGATAGTGATTGGCATCAAAAAAATTATCCACAATAAAACCCTTTTGCTCAAGGGTTAACATACTCACAGGGGTTAAAGTCAAAGCCAAGTAAGGATCTAAGGCATCTCCATGGGCATAATCTTCCAACTGCATAATCAAAGAAGGAACTAAATTCACCGTTTGATGGAGCGCAGGATATTTTTTCAACATCAAAATCAAATCCAGATAATCTTTTATGCCATGAAGCCTTACCCAAGGAAGACGATAGTCAGCCCCTAAACTATCTTTAGATAAACGAGATTTATATAGGGGTTGGTGTTGATGCCAGATAAAGGCGACATAGAGAGGATGGGCCATGGATGATCATTGTTATTCAGTTTTTTCCTTCACTGATATTAGCACTAAATAAATTGGGCAAAAAAAAAGAACGCATTTTGCGTCCTCTTTTTATTCGACTAATGGAACTGAGCAGAGTCGAACTGCTGTCCAAATCAGTTATTTACTTATCGCTCATTCACAGGTTTAGCCCCTTTGATCCGCAGGGCGGGAACTATCACTTATCCCTGATAGCAGGATTTTCTAGTATTATCTTTTCTCTATAACTGACTAGAAACAGTACCAGAGAGCATCCGTTGGGGGTTGCCTATAATGCTTAACGGAGTCACACTATAAGCGCTCGAACCAAGTTTTTTGGTCTTAGGCAGCTACAGGAGCGGCTTTACGAGCAAAAGGAACGATGTTGTTCGCAGTTACTATTTTTTTGAATCTTTGATTAACGAGAGGAGATTCACTCTCGACCTGTATCACGGGTCAGCTTTCACTAACCTGTCGAAACCGTTACAGTCCCTTGATATATATTCATCATAACTTTTATCTCTCCAATTGACAAGGGGGCAAAGTGGTTTTTTTGAACACTTTAAACCAGAAAGATTTATTAGAAAAACTTTAAAAATCCGTAACATAAGTTAACATAGAAATAACAAATAAAAAACAGTAGCAAAAAAGCTCTCATTTATTATCAAGACCCATTGATAAAATAAGAATATAAATTTAAAGGAGGCTATCCATAAGTGAGCAAAGAAAATAAAAAATGGCGTAACGTCGGACTATATGCAATACTTGCAGTAGTCGTCGTAGCCTTAGCCACAGCGTTTTTAGATCGCCCACAAGAACAACAGTCGAGCTGGAAATATAGTCAATTTATTAATGAAGTAGAAGGCAGTCGAGTAGAAAGAGTACAATTGAGTGCCGATCGCACCCAGGCCATTGCCACCGCAAGGGATGGACAAAGGTTTTTAGTAAACCTACCTAACGACCCCCAATTAGTTGATATTCTCTCGGAAAATAGAGTTGATATTTCTGTAGTTCCCCAAAGTGATGACAGTTTCTGGTTTAGAGCCATCAGCAGTCTTTTCTTCCCCGTATTGCTTTTAGTCGGTTTATTTTTCCTTCTTCGCCGTGCATCCAGCGGCCCTGGTTCTCAGGCTATGAACTTTGGTAAATCCAAAGCCAGAGTACAAATGGAACCCCAAACCCAAGTTACCTTCGCCGACGTAGCAGGGATTGAACAAGCCAAACTAGAACTTACCGAAGTGGTGGACTTCCTCAAAAACGGTGAAAGATTTACCGCCATTGGTGCAAAAATTCCTAAAGGGGTTCTTTTGGTAGGGCCTCCAGGGACAGGTAAAACCCTCCTTGCCAAAGCGGTAGCAGGGGAAGCAGGAGTTCCTTTCTTCAGCATCTCTGGTTCTGAGTTCGTAGAAATGTTTGTCGGGGTTGGTGCTTCTCGGGTTCGTGATTTGTTTGAACAAGCCAAACAGAGCGCCCCTTGTATCGTCTTCATCGATGAAATTGACGCCGTAGGTCGCCAAAGAGGTGCCGGTTTAGGGGGTGGTAACGATGAAAGGGAACAAACCTTGAACCAACTTCTCACCGAAATGGATGGTTTTGAAGGCAACACCGGTATTATCATTGTCGCTGCCACCAACCGTCCTGACGTTCTCGACTCCGCTTTATTACGCCCAGGACGTTTTGATCGTCAAGTAGTGGTTGATCGCCCCGACTTCTCTGGCAGAGCGGAAATTTTATCAGTTCACGCCCAAGGTAAAACCCTTGCCAAAGACGTGGATTTGGAAAAAATTGCCCGTCGTACTCCCGGATTTACAGGAGCTGACCTTTCCAACCTGCTCAACGAAGCCGCTATTTTGGCCGCCCGTCGTAACCTGACTGAAATTTCTATGGATGAAGTTAACGACGCCATCGACCGTGTATTGGCCGGCCCTGAGAAGAAAAATCGTGTCATGAGCGAAAAACGTAAAACCCTCGTGGCATACCATGAAGCAGGACACGCCCTTGTGGGTGCTTTGATGCCTGACTATGACCCAGTCCAAAAAATTAGTATTATCCCCCGTGGACGTGCAGGAGGACTCACTTGGTTTACTCCTAGTGAAGATCGTATGGAATCAGGGTTATATTCTCGCTCCTACTTACAAAATCAAATGGCTGTAGCCCTTGGAGGACGTATTGCCGAAGAAATCATTTTCGGTGAAGAAGAAGTAACCACTGGTGCATCCAATGACTTACAACAGGTGGCAAGGGTTGCCCGTCAAATGATTACTCGTTTCGGTATGAGCGATCGCCTTGGTCCTGTTGCCTTAGGTCGTCAGAGTGGTAACGTATTTATGGGTAGAGACATCGCCTCAGATCGTGACTTCTCAGACACCACCGCGGCCACTATTGATGAGGAAGTGACCCAATTAGTAGAAAGAGCTTATCAAAGAGCAAAAGACGTTTTAGTTCAAAATCGTCCTATCCTTGATAAATTAGCCGCCATGTTAGTGGAAAAAGAAACCGTTGAAGCTGACGAATTACAGGAAATCCTTAATAGTAGTGATGTGAAAATGGCTGCGATCGTCTAATTCCTAGATATTTTCAAAGTTAACTAAAATTCCAAGGGGCTTAACATATTGTTAAGTCCCTTTTTTGTGCAAAATTAAAGTAACCTTTGTTAACACCCACCATGAGACTGACCAAAAAAAGAAAAGCACAAGAAATACTATCTATCCTCAAAACCCTTTACCCCGATGCTACCTGTAGCCTCGATTATCAAACCCCCGTACAATTGCTAGTAGCTACTATCCTTTCGGCTCAATGTACCGATGAAAGAGTAAATAAAGTAACCCCCAATTTGTTTGCCCGATTTCCCGATGCCCCTAGCCTTGCCCACGCGCATAGAGAAGAAGTGGAAACCTTGATCCGTTCTACAGGTTTTTTCCGTAATAAAGCCAAAAATATTCAGGGCACTTGTCTCAAAATAGTCAAGGAATTTAACGGAGAAGTACCGCAAACCATGAAAGAATTATTAACCTTACCGGGGGTAGCCAGAAAAACCGCTAATGTAGTTCTAGCCCATGCTTTTGGTATCATTGAAGGGGTAACGGTGGACACCCATGTAAAAAGACTTAGTAACCGTCTAGGATTAACCAAAAATAGTCAACCCATACAAATTGAAAAAGATTTAATGAAACTGTTACCCCAACCAGAATGGGAAAACTTTTCCATTAGTATTATTTACCATGGTAGGGCTGTATGTAACGCTAGAAAGCCCCAATGTGATATGTGTCAACTGATTCATCTTTGCTCAGACTACAAAAAAAACCAAAAAAAATAAGGGGAAAAATCCCCTTAACTCTAGTTCTCATTATCGTCAACTTATACTAAACCAAGCCAAGATAATAAACCTTGACCAGTGGCATATTCAATGCCGAGGGTGATTAAAAATCCGATCATCGCCGCTCTACCATTTAATTTTTCGGCGTAGGTGTTAAAACCAAATTTAGGATCTTCTATTTTGGGGGTGGTGGTAGGTTCGGTCTTTGCCATAATGGTAATCTCCTTTAATAATTGTTTAACTCAATAAAATATTAAGTTTCGTAAACATCTTAACATTATATGTTTTATAGTTGCCATTTTTTCTCAAAAAATTAACTAATATCAAAGGTAAATAATTCAAATTGATCTTCCCATCATACAAAACTTAATACCGATTCTAATTGAGTCTTAAATGGTGAACGAAAATATATAATAATGAAATAATTCAATAAAGTGATTAGCAACAATGAACAGTAAGGAGTCATCAGCCGAAAACCTGCTAGTACAACGCTATCAACTGCTAGAAATAGTAGGCACAGGAGCAATGGGAAAGGTATATCGAGCCAAAGATACGGTTTCCCGTCAAAATACTGTGGCAGTAAAAATTTTGGCAAAGGCTCTTGATGATATGAAAATGATTGATAGATTTCAGCAGGAAGCCACCATCAGTGCTTTACTCTCAGAAATGTGTCCTAATATCGTTAGGGTAAGTGACTATGGTATTGACCAAAATAAAATACCATTTTATGTGATGGAGTTGTTAGAAGGGGAAAATCTAGCGGACTTTATTGAATTCCATGAAATATCCTTAGAAACTTTCTTTCATCTTACCCGTCAAATTTGTTTTGCTTTAGAAACTGCCCACAATGGTATTATTTTTCTGGGTAAGGTTTGTCCTGTGATTCATCGAGATTTAAAACCTACTAATGTTTTTGTGGTTGATGGTGATGATGGTAGGGAGAAAATTAAAGTTCTTGATTTTGGTATTGCTAAGTTAAGTCAAGAAGATTCTCAGCATCGGGAGGAGGAATTTGCGGGTACTCCTCGTTATGCTTCCCCTGAGCAATTACAGGGTAATGATGTTGATAATCGTGCTGATATTTATAGCTTGGGTATCATTATGTATGAAATGTTGGCTAAAAAATTGCCTTGGGAATTAGAGCATAATTCGGTGGGAGAATGGTACAAAGCTCATGTGGAAATTCCTCCTAATGACTTACCTTCAGCATTGGATATTCCTAGGGAATTAAGGGAATTAGTTATGCAATGTTTGAAAAAAATTCCCCGATTGAGGCCACAAAATGTGGGGGAAATTAGACAAAGATTAGAGTTAATTGCTCGAAAAAATTTCAATCTTGGTAATTTTTCTGAGTCTAATAGTAGTCAAACTACCTATTTATTTACTAATACGAATAAGGACAAAAAACAAAATAAAGATTCTTTTTTATTAAATACTTTATGGCCGAAGAATAAACCTCAACAAAAAATAGTTTTTCCTCGGGTGACTAAGTTTAATGATGAGCAAATTCTTACTCTTTGTACGATGTTGGATGGTGATGATATTGAGGAAAGAATGGAGAATGTTCGCTACAATCGATTTATTTTTCAAAGTTATCCTCATCCGATGATTCTTTGGTTAAGTATTTTATATAGTCCTGAGTTGGGGGCGCGTTGGTTACCCTGTTATTTAGATTTAAAAACTAATATGGGTCAACAAATTGCTGATTTATTAAGTGATTCAAAAAAATATTATCTTTTATTTTTTCCTCTTAATGAGTCTAACCGATGTGTTAATTTTTTACCTTTTAAAATTATGCTTAAACAAAGGACAAATATTAAACAATGGGTGTCGGTTAGTAAGATGTTAAATATTGCGGATAAGCGTCAAGCTATGGTAAGTAAGAAAAAGTTACAGTCTGATTTGGAGTCGATGAAGGGTGATATTTTAAAAGAGTTAGAATTTAATCGAGATGGGGAAATTAATGCGTAATTTATTTTCATGGTTACATTTTTTGAGTAATACCTATTTAAATGGTTGTCCCCAATGTTGCCATGATTCTTTGTTAAAGGGCGATCGCCACTTAAGAATCAAATCTCGCTCTAACCTTTGTCTGATATGACGTTCGGGAGAAATACCCCACCAAAAAGCCGATCGCACCGTAGTAGTAATTTTATATTGACGATGAAGTTCAATATATCTTTGAATGTAACTTTTACAGTCATGATTTAACCATCTTTGATAGGGTGATAATTTTGTTTCCCCCACATAAAGTAATAAAGGTAATTCCGTATCTAAAATAAAATATAAACAACTTTCACTCTCATTATATTTAGGTAAATTATAAAATTGATCTGTATGGGTAGGGATAGAAAAAGGATCAAAATTGTCTGTATCCCATGTTATATTATTTTCAGAGGTTAATAAATTAGTTTGCTTTATCTGCTCTTTTTTCGCTTCTTGCTGATAATTATAAATTCTTTTTTTCCAACTTTGTAGATAATTATCACTCATCTTATATTCTTGGTTTAAAGATGGTTTTTTAAACTGATAAGTGGCAGAAGGTTCAAATAAACTTAGTTGTTGATTTTTGTTCGTTTTGTATTCCATAAATAACAGTGGACAATTGACAATTGACAATTAATTTTTTTATGTTGTTGATTATTGAAGTACCTCGAAATCGGGGAATTTAGATGGCAAAGAATTCCTCCTAGTTGATATTAATTCCCTCCTCTTGCTGATAAGTTAGAGACAGGTGAGAGTTAGAAGATAAAATAGAAAATATCGATAAAAAATAAAATTAATTTTTACTCCCCATAAAAAAATATTAAACCCTGAGTATAATATGACAAAATCAAAAGATGTTCAAATTACCCCGATCGCCCTTAACACAAGGGTATTTCGCTCTCGTACTTGGGATAGACTCAAATTCGAGGTAGAATACGGCTTAAATCGAGGCACTACCGCCAATTCTTTTGTCATTGAAGCAGAAAAAACCGCCCTGTTTGATCCTCCCGGGGAATCCTTTACCGAGATTTTTTTAGATGCCCTAGAGCAAAGAGTTGATTTAGAAAAAATTGACTATCTCATTTTAGGACATATCAACCCCAATCGAGCAGTAACCATTAATACCCTAGTGCAAAAAGCCCCCCAAATTAATATTATTATCTCCAACACGGGGGCAAAATCTCTACAAACCATTTTCGAGAATAACTATCAAGAAACCCTCAGCAAAAATCCCCTCAATATTACCGCCGTCAAAAATGACCTACAACTAGATTTAGGCAAAGGACATTTACTAGAATTCATTACCACCCCTAATCCCCGTTACCCTGACCAACTTTTAACCTACGATAATCAGACCAAAGTATTTTACACCGATAAATTATTTTCAGCCCATGTGTGCGGTGATCAAATTTTGGACGAGGGTTGGAGTATCTACCAAGAAGACAGAAGACATTATTTCGATTGTGTCATTGCGCCCTATGCCACGCAAATAAGTAAAGCCATAGAGAAGGTGAAGGAAAAAGAGTCTTTCATCTATGCCACTAACCATGGCCCTTTGGTGCGTTATGGTTTGACGGAATTAACAGGGTTATATCAACAGTGGTTGGAAGTCCAAAAAAATCAGACTCTTAACGTTGCCCTTGTTTATGCGTCCGCCTATGGTAACACAGCAACCCTAGCCAATGCGATCGCCCGTGGCATCACCAAAGCAGGGGTAAGGGTAGAATCCATTAACGCTGAATTTGCGGGAAGTGAGGAAATTAAAAACGCCATACAAGGCTGTGACGGCTTCATATTCGGGTCTCCCACCCTCGGCGGCCACGCCCCTACCCAAATCCAAAGCGCCCTCGGTATAGCCCTTGCCAACGCCGATAAGAATAAATTAGTGGGGGCATTCGGTTCGTTTGGTTGGAGTGGAGAGGCCATCGATTTATTAGAAAATAAATTCAAAGATGGGGGTTATCGTTTTGGTTTTGATACCATCCGAGTCAAGTTTAAACCCACTGAAGCGGTGTTAAAAACCTGTGAGGAAGCGGGTACAGATTTCGCCCAAGCCCTGAAAAAACGTAAAAAGGCTCTCAAATCGAAGGAATCCGCCGCCGCTAATTCCCTCACCGCCAGAACTGAACAGGCTTTGGGGCGTTTAGTGGGTTCGTTGTGTATTGTCACCACCCAAAGGGATGAAATCAAGGGCGCCATGGTGGCTTCTTGGGTATCTCAGGCTACTTTTAACCCCCCCGGTTTAACGGTGGCAGTGGCAAAGGAAAGGGCGATCGAGTCTTTGTTACCCATTGGTAGTTGTTTTGCCCTCAATATCCTTGAGGAAGGCAGATATGTGGAGTTGATGAAGCATTTTCTCAAACCCTTTGCCCCGGGGGAAGATCGTTTTGTTAATATTGATCATGATGTGGCAGACAATGGTAGCCCTGTTTTGAATAATGCCCTTGCCTATGTGGAATGTGAGGTAAAAAATCGCCTCGAATGTGGTGATCATTGGGTTATGTATGCGATCGCCAAGGCTGGTAAATTGCTTAAGGATGATGGTATTACTGCGGTACATCATCGTAAATCTGGCACTCATTATTGATAACGGTTAAGGGGCGCTGGATCATGATTTAGTAAAAGCGAATGTTTTAGCCCCACCGTGTAATTTATTACACGGCTAACGGTAATTCATTCAATAAATTGAATTAGGACATTGATATTGCTAGTTTGTAAATAATCAAGGGAACTTGATATTATACGGTGGGTAATAATAAAGTTTACTCATCAGATTTGTTCTTCTAACTTGAATTGGAACAAAGTTTAATTAACATTATTTAAACCGTGGAATAAAAATCAAATAAATTCATTTGACCACTATTTTCAGCAATATTAACCCTTTTATTAATATGCTCCACTCTATTTTCAATTTGGTTTAACACTGCCACCAATTGATTACCCAAAGCCCAAGCTAAATTAACAGGTACAGCATTACCAATCTGGCGATATTGACTACTTATTGAACCCGTGAAATGCCAATCATCAGGAAATGTCTGGATTCTAGCATATTCTCTAATGGTGAGGGGTCTAGTTTGCTGGGGGTGACATCTTTCCGTTTGTTTTTGGGCAGGGGAACAAGTTAAGGTTAAACTGGGTAAATCAAAAGATAACCTTCTGGCGATGCCCGTTTTCCCACCCCCCAAAAAATAACTTTTACCCATGTATTCTCGTTTCAAGTCTTCGGGTAAATCTATCCAGCAACCACCAGGGGGAATCATTTCCATTATTTTTTGCTTCTTGTTGGGGTAATTTTGACCAAGAGATGGAGGACAATCTTGATCATATAAATCTCCTTTTTTTAGGGCATCTTTTAGAGTCATAATTCTGAAAAAAGGATCTGGCCAAATAAAATTGGTATATTTAAATAGATCTTTTCTAATGCCAATTAAAAATAATCTTTCTCGTTTTTGAGGTACACGATAAAAAATAGCTTTTAATACTTTTGGTTCTATTAAAACATACCCTAATTCAGCAATTACAGTTTTAATGGTGGCTAAGGTTTTTCCTTGATCATGGTTCAATAAACCTTTAACATTTTCTCCTAAAAAAACTTTTGGTTTTAACTCTTTAATAGCCCTTGCAAATTCAAAAAAAAGTGTCCCTCTTACGTCTTCAAATCCTAATTTATTTCCGGCATAGGAAAATGCTTGACAAGGAAACCCCCCTGATAATAAATCAATATCATAGCTACTATAATTAGCAAAATTAACTTTACTAATATCTTTTTCAATGACATTCCAATTAGGACGATTTAAACGTAAAGTTTTGCATGAGTCTTTATCTATTTCATTAAGGGCGATCGCACCAAAACCAGCTTTTTCTAAACCAATGGCTAAACCACCTGCCCCCGCAAAAAGTTCTATAGATTGATATTTTCTCAAGGGATTTATATTTTGTTGTTTTTCCCATTGAGAATTAATCATAGATTTTATTGGCTCAAAATGTTGTAAGTTTTCTAAACAATATTGACCATTTTTTGATGGTTTTATTTTACCCTTTATTTTCCATTTTTCGACAGTGCTACGGGAGACAGATAAAATATCGGCTAATAAGGCATCTGTGATAATTTGTTTAGACATTTTCTATATAAAAACTTTGGTTATTCGAGATAGTAAAATTAAGATAAAACTTAAGACTATATATAATAAAATGAGTGTAAAACCAATGATCAAAAAATGCGCCTAGTAACCTATAGCCCTGCTTTTACCCTTGTGCCAACCTATGAATGTTTTAATCGTTGCAGTTACTGTAATTTTCGCACCGATCCAAAACAGGATTTATGGTTAACTTTAGATAAGGCAAGGGAAATTTTAACCAGTTTACAGGGTAAGGAAGTTACGGAAATCCTTATCCTTAGTGGTGAAGTGCATCCTCAGTCTAACAGGCGTAAAGATTGGTTAAAGAGGATTTATGATATTGCCCATTTAGCACTTTCTATGGGCTTTTTTCCCCATAGCAATGTGGGCCCTTTGAGTTATGAAGAAATGGCTTTATTAAAGACGGTAAATGCCTCTATGGGCTTGATGGTGGAACAGGTTAACCCCAGTTTACTAGATACTGTCCATCGTTTTGCCCCTAGCAAAGTTCCACAATTGAGGCTACAACAACTAGAATGGGCAGGGATGTTACAAATTCCTTTTACTACTGGTATTCTATTAGGGATTGGGGAATCATCTTTTGATCGTATGGAAAGTATAAGGGCGATCGCCCTTATACAAGAAAAATATGGACATATTCAAGAAGTAATATTACAACCCTATTCTAAAGGTAGTAAGGATAGTTATTTACAAAATAATTTTAATAATTTAGACTTATTAGAAACCATTAATAATGCAAAAAAAATTCTTCCTAATAATATCACTGTTCAGATTCCACCTAATTTAATTCAAGATGAAAAAGTCTTAATTCAATGTTTAGAATTAGGAGTAAGAGATCTAGGAGGAATTGTACCTAAAGACGAAGTTAACCCCAATTATAGCCATGATAATTTAACCGATTTAAAGAATACTTTATTAAACCATGGTTGGATTTTAAAACCTCGATTACCTGTTTATCCTCAATATTATCAAGAAACTTTTAGTCGCTTAAAAATTCTTTGTAATTAAGATATTTTACAATGGTATTTATTATTGAATAGGCATTGCTTATTTTGAGGATAAAACATTATTGAATTACAGTAAATATACAGTATTAAAACTATTATTTCTATTGCCTATTGTCAAACTAAACTAAAAATCATATCTTAATTCACGAACGCCATTAAATCTATTCATCCTTTAAAAAAAGATTAATTCTCTCTAATACCCGATCATCACTTACCATCCATTTATGGGTTAATACGGGAATAGTTTCTGCGTTAAATGATGCCATGATAGAACTTTGAGCAGGGAAAATCATCAAGTCAAAAGGAGTCCATAAAAACAGACATTTAACTTTATCTAACTCACTAATTATATCTTTATTTAAATCTAATAAAAAGTCACTACGGGGACGCATTTGTTTTATACCTACAAAGGGTAAAAAATAGGCTGTAAAAGTTCCATTATTAGGGGCAGAAATACTAATATATTTATTGACTTTTTCCACACCACCCAATCTCTGTAAATAGTAACGGGTAACTAAACCACCCATACTAAAACCGAGTAGATTTATTTTTTCTTCCTTATTAAAAGTATCATCAATATATTTCTTTACTTGTTGAGCTAATACTTTTAAATCTGCCGTACCATAACGGGGAGTTAAATCTATTGTATGAACATTATGACCTTCATTGACTAAATAGGATAACATTTGATCAAAAACAATACTTCTATCCATAAAGCCATGAATTAAAAGAATAGGATTCATTTTGTAAAATAAATAATTTTAGTTTTATGTTCTCCTAGTTAATTACACCAAATTAAATTCTTGGAGTGCGGGTAAAAAATTACGATTTTCATGGCTAGGGCGACTCAGTTTTATTAAGGCAAATCTTTGTAAATCGCTTAAATTATTCCATTGATTAATATTTAATTTTAGATCAAATTCCTGTGCTTTTTCTAAAATTTGTGGTGGTATATTATCTTTTTGTTGCCATAATGGATGAGAGTCAATTTCTAAATTTTTAGCGTAATTACCTGTTTTGCTATGTACTAAATCTTGTAAAAAATTAGCATATTCCATAGCTTCAGAAGAAGTCTTACAAGGTTTATTTACTAATATTTCCCTTTCTTCAAGGGTGAATTGATGCCAATGGTCAAGTTTTAGTTTAACTCCGCAGGTATCCAATTTCATTCTTACCACTAAAGGAATACAGCGTAAAGATTCTACGAAATCAGCTTCAAATTGAAAAAAATCGGTCATGTGCGATCGCCCTTAAAAAATAACCTTAAAATAAATACTATACAAAATTCTGCATTAAAATAAACAAAAAAAAGATTAATAGGAAAAAAGAGGGGCTTGAGTGTTTAAAGAACAACCAATCGACCTAAAATGTGAATATCCCTGCCCTTGTCGCCGAGAGGGAAAATTACAACCCATCACCCTAACAGAAGCCCTAGGCTGTAACGAATGTCAACAAATATTTGTCACAGAGGAAGAACATAAATACCTAAAACCCGTAGTAGATTTATCACCCTACAAAAAAAAATGGTCTTGGAATGGTAAAAAATGGGTATTACACCGCCAAGGCATCTCCAAAAACTACCTACTATTCCTAGTCTGGTTTACCATTGGCATAACTTCCCTATCCCTAGTATTTTCGCTCATAAGTTCACTTCCATGGGTATTAGCCACTATGATGATTATCTCCTCCGTATTAATCATACTTTTATTGCCATACAGGTATTAAAATTGTTTAGGTTATAATCACAAATTCTATGACAGAATCCATTGAAAAAAGGGTAAAAAAAGCCCACCAAGCATTTCTCGAAATGAGCCGAGCAAAAGGCATCGAGCGCTCCTTAGCCGTATCATTAATGGCAGAAAAACTAGAAGAATGTTTCGATGACATCTTACAAGCAAACACCCTCGATTTAGAAATTAGTCGAGAAATGTCAGTGCCAGACTTAATCCTAGATTGGCTAAAACTCACCCCCCAAAGACTAGAAGCCGCAGTAGAGATATTAAAAACTTTAGCAGAATTACCCGATCCTTTTCAAAAAGTAATTAACGCCCCCTACCAAGTTACCTACTGTCAAAACTACTCCCAATTGATGCCCTTAGGGGTAATTGCCATGGTATATGAAGCCTTACCCGATTTAGCCATTATCGCCGCAGGATTAACCATCAAAACAGGAAATAGTTTGATTTTGAGGGGCGGTAGTGAATCAAGTAATACTAACACCATCATTTCACAAATATTACAAGTAGCCCTAGAAGAAGCCGACTTTCCCCCTAGTTGTATCGAATTTTTACCCTCAGAACAAGGTTATTCTATCCAAGATTTAATTACTCAAGATCAATACTTAAATTTAATTATCCCCTACGGACGTCCTAGTTTAATACAACAAGTAACAGAAATGGCCACCGCCCCCGTGTTAAAATCAGCCATGGGTAATTGTTATTTATACTGGTCTTTATCCAGTGATCTTGATATAGTAAAGTCAGTAATTATAGATAGCCATGATAGCTTACCAGATCCTGTTAATGCCATTGAAAAAGTATTAATTAACAGCCAACAAAAATCCACCTCTATTACCCGTCTATTTAGCCACCTCCAAGAAAATGATTTTATCCTTAAAGGTGAGCCATCTCTAGTGGAAGAATTCCCCGATTATCTTAACCCCGTCAAAGAATCCTCATGGTATGAACCTTTTTTAACAAAAACCATTGCCTTTAGACGTACAGATGATCTACAAAGTGCGATCGCCTATATAAACGAGCATAGCAGTGGTCATGCCAACTGTCTAGTTACCGACTCCTACCAAGAAGGGCGCACCTTTGCCATGGAAGCCGACAGCGCCCTAGTTTATATCAACTCATCCCCCCGCTTTTATCGTTACCTACAGGGAAGTAACTCCGTATTTTTAGGGGTATCCAACCAAAAAGGGCATCGCCGAGGATTAATTAGCCTTGAAACCTTTACCACCCTAAAACAAATCGTAGTCGGAGACGGACAAATGTAAAACTATTATTAGGTTTTCCACCCATGACCAAAAAAATTGATACCATGAGGGGAAAAGTCGGTAAAAAACAATGACAGTACAGAAAAAAAATAAACTAGGGATTGGATGTTTAGGCATTTCTCTACTGATTTTAGTAGGGGGTGGATTAGGTTATTATTTTGGACGTAGAATGTTATTAGGGGAAGAATTAACACCCCTACGAGGGGCGCAAGTAATTCCCGCCGATGCCGTCGCCACAGGTTTTATCTCCACCGACATTAATGATTGGCAACAACTCGAGCAATTCGACACTTTTAATGCTCAACAAGTTATCGAAGAAACATGGCAACAATGGCAAGATGAATTAGCCCAAGGGGAAACCCCCATTAACTATCAAGAAGATATTGAGCCTTGGTTGGGGGGGTTGATGATAGCTTTTTTACCCAATGTAGAGGATATTTCTGAGCCTAATATTAGTGTAGTAGCAGGGATCAAAAATAAACTCAAAGCAAGGGATTTTCTCAACAAAATGAAAGATAATCCCGAAATGGAAATAACCGAAGGTGAATATCAGAATATCACTACCTATCAACTTACCACCCCAGACAATCCCCAAGGTATCTGGTTTACTTTTTTTGGTAGTCAATTGGTGATGGGTAATGGGGAAACCGTTATTCAACAAGTTATTGATACTTATCGGGGTGCCGAATCCGTTGCCCAAGTTAAACAAGCCAACGAAGCCACCAACCAAAAGTTAACCGAAAGTAATCCTTTATTTCAAGTTTATATCACTGACTATAGTTACTTTATTGATGATGTATTACTAGAATCTTTTGAATTACCAGAGTCTATAGAAATACCTGTGATTGAAACCACCGCCACTACCCTTAATATTCAAGATCATGGTCTTAATCTTAGCACCGTTGTTGGTTTATCCCAACCTTTACCTTCAGAAATAAATGTTACTACCACCCATGGATTAGTTAATAATATTTCCGATGAAGTTATTTTTATGGTTGATGGCATTGCCCTGAAAAATATTTGGCAACAGGTAGAATTAAATCGTCAATTAATTCCTGAATTAGATGAGGCTATTTCCCTTTTAGAATCTTTTACCCAAAATGCTTTAAATCTTAATTTACAAGATGATATTTTTGCTTGGTTAGATGGAGAATTTGCTTTCGGTTTATCTCTTAATGAAAATAATTCCTTCGCTGATACTGGTTTTAAGGGACTATTTTTAATGGAAACGGGCGATCGCACCTTAGGAGAAACCACCCTCAATAAACTAGAAGAAATAGCCAGTTTTGATCAATTTTTAACCATAGAAAAAGAAGAAAATAACGGCATTCCAACTACTAAATGGATTACCCCAGAAGGACAACTATTATCCTATGGTTGGTTTGAAAATAATAAACTATTCCTCAACTTAAGTCAAGAAGAAAATATCGATAATACCATTAATAATAACTCCCCCCTAACCAACAGCCAAAACTATACCCAAACTACCCAAACCCTTCCCCAAAATAACTTTGGCTACGTTTATTTTGATATAGAAAAAACCGTTAATATTCTCAACGAATTCGACCCCACACTTTTTGAAAATGCCCCCCCTGAAAGCCAACAAATTATTAACGCCCTCAAAGGAATCGCCATTACCAGCTCTAGTAATGACCCTAACACTAGCCAAATTGATATTAATATCTCTCTCCAGAAAAAATAAAAATTGAGGATTAGCAGATTTAATTAATAACTGATGTTAGGTACTCATATTTTTTTAGCAGGTGGCAGGTTAAAAATATGAATAGTTTTTATGAGGTTATTGGGAAAGTGAAAATAAGACCATTAATTAATGTAGAGTTGTTCTAAATTTTTGAACCTGATACCTAACACCTCAAACCAAGAACTAATTATCTTTTTTGCGTAGCATCAGTTAATAAGACATTAAAATAGTATCACTATTGCCCGTTCCCCGTTCCCTTCCTCAATTAAAAATCATACCTAAAATCAGCAACGCCATTTTCTAAATCAGATTTGGCATTATACTGTATCTATGGTTCATGAATTGTTGAACCATTCCCCGTTCCCCATTCCCCTTGATAAAATGTCCTTTGTTGGTTTACACATACACACCGACTATAGCTTATTAGACGGAGCATCCCAAATTCCATCCCTCGTTGAAAAAGCCGTAGAACTAGAAATGCCCGCGATCGCCATTACCGATCATGGAGTAATGTATGGAGCAATTCAACTAATCAAAAACTGCCTCAACAAACCCATAAAACCAATCATTGGTAACGAAATGTACGTCATCAACGGCGACATAACCCAGAAAAATCGAGGCATCAAAAAATATCATCAAATAGTCCTAGCCAAAAACAAACAAGGATATAAAAACCTCGTCAAACTAACCACCATTTCCCACCTACACGGGATGCAAGGTTCAGGTATCTTTTCCCGCCCCTGTATTAACAAAGAACTACTAGAGCAATACCACGAAGGTTTAATCTTGACAAGTGCCTGTTTAGGGGGCGAAATTCCCCAAGCCATCCTTAAAGGTGACTACCAAAGAGCCAGAGACGTAGCCAAATGGTATCAAAAAATATTTAAAGATGATTTTTACCTCGAAATTCAAGATCATGGCTCAAGACAAGATCGAATCGTTAACGTAGAATTAGCCAAAATCAGTCAAGAATTAAACATCAAAATCATCGCCACCAACGATTCTCATTTTCTCTCCTGCAACGACGTAGAAGCCCATGACGCTCTCCTATGTATTAACACCAAAAAAAGCATCGACGAAGAAAAAAGACTTCGTTATTCAGGCACAGAATACCTCAAATCCGAAGCCGAGATGAAACTACTATTTAGAGATCATCTCGAACCAGAAATCATAGACAGGGCGATCGCCACTACCCTCGAAATTGCCGACAAAATAAAACCTTATAACGTCCTTGGAGAACCAAGAATCCCCAACTTTGACATCCCCGCCGGACACACCCCAGAAAGCTACCTCGAAGCCGTCACCTGGGAAGGCTTAATGCAAAGATTCAACTGTAAGCAAAAAAGCGAGATCACCCCCGAATATAGACAAAGACTAGAATACGAACTACGGATGATGGAACAAATGGGCTTTTGCACCTACTTCCTCGTAGTTTGGGATTACATCAAATATGCCCGAGATAACCATATCCCCGTAGGCCCAGGCAGAGGTTCAGCCGCAGGATCATTAGTCGCCTACGCCCTTGGTATCACTAACATTGACCCCGTCCACCACGGACTACTATTCGAGCGCTTCTTAAACCCCGAACGTAAATCCATGCCCGACATTGATACCGACTTTTGTATCGATAAAAGAGATCAAATGATCAAATACGTCACCGCCAAATATGGAGAAGATAAAGTAGCCCAAATTATCACCTTTAACAGAATGACGTCCAAAGCCGTCTTAAAAGACGTTGCTCGGGTGTTAGATGTCCCCTACGCCGAAGCCGATGAAATGGCCAAAATGATTCCCGTAGCTAGGGGAAAACCTACCAAGTTAAAAGTCATGGTATCCGACGACAGCCCGACCCCCGAATTTAAACAAAGGTACGACAACGAACCACGGGTTAAAAAATGGTTAGATATGGCCATGCGCATCGAAGGAATGAATAAAACCTTTGGAGTTCATGCGGCGGGGGTAGTTATTTCCAGTGAGCCATTAGACGAAATAGTTCCCCTACAAAAAAATAACGAAGGCTCAGTCATTACCCAATATTTCATGGAAGACTTAGAGTCCTTAGGGCTTCTCAAAATGGACTTTTTGGGCTTAAGAAACCTAACCACCATCCAAAAAACAGCGGAGCTAATTAAACTTAATCGTAACATTGAAATCAACGTCGATGACTTACCCCTAGGGGAAAGAAAAGCCCTACAAATTTTGGCAAAGGGTACAAGTAAAAAGTTACCCCAAGATGTGGCACAAACCCATAATCTTTTGGAAAGGGGAGATTTACAGGGAATATTTCAATTAGAGTCCGATGGTATGAAACAAATTGTTAGGGATTTGAAACCCTCAGGCATTGAGGATATTTCCTCTATTTTGGCCCTCTATCGCCCTGGCCCCTTGGATGCTGGTTTAATCCCCATTTTTATTAATCGTAAACATGGTAGAGAGCCTATCACCTACGAACATGACTTGTTACAACCTATTCTCCGAGAAACCTATGCAGTATTGGTGTATCAAGAGCAAATTATGAAAATGGCTCAGGATTTGGCTGGTTATTCCCTCGGAGAAGCGGATTTATTGCGTCGTGCCATGGGTAAGAAAAAGGCGGCGGAGATGGCCAAGCACCAAGAAAAGTTTATCGATGGTTCAATGAAAAATGGGGTATCTAAGGAAATTGCTGAGAGTTTATTTGACCAGATGGTTAAGTTTGCGGAGTATTGCTTGAGTTATGATACGGAAATTTTGACCGTGGAATATGGGGTTTTGCCCATTAGTAAAATTGTTGAGGAACAAATTCAGTGTACGGTCTATAGTGTAGATCAAAACGGTTTTGTATATACTCAGGCGATCGCCCAGTGGCATGATAGGGGAGAGCAAGAGATATTTGAATATGAGTTGGAAAATGGTGCTATCATCAAAGCCACCAAGGATCATAAAATGATGACTTCTGACCATCAAATGTTACCCATTGACAAAATTTTTGAGCAAGGTTTAGACTTACTCATGGTTTCGGGCTAATTTTGGCTAAAATACTAGGGGTGCAGTTATTAGCAAACAAAAAAAACTAAATGATTAGAATTGGTAATGGTTATGATTTACATCGTCTAGTGGAAGGACGCAAGTTGATTCTCGGGGGTGTCGAAATTGAACATTCCCTCGGACTTTTAGGCCATAGTGATGCGGATGTTTTAACCCATTCTATTATGGATGCTTTATTGGGTGCATTAAGTTTGGGTGATATTGGTCATTATTTTCCTCCTACTGATCCTCAATGGGCTGGGGCAGATAGTATTAAGTTGTTAAAGGAGGTTTATCAGTTAGTTTTGCAACGGGGTTGGACGGTGGTTAACATGGATAATGTAATTGTTGCCGAACGTCCTAAGCTAAAAGCCCATTTACCTGCTATGATTGACAGTTTAGCACGGGCTATGAACATTAATTCAGACCAAATTAGTATTAAGGCTACCACTAATGAAAAGCTAGATGCCATTGGTAGGGAGGAGGCCATCTGTGCTTATACGGTTGTTTTATTAGAATCTGTTAGTTAATGATTAATTTTCTTCGGGGTGAGGTGGTTTCTATTCTCAGAAGCCATAATAAACGAATTATGCTGGTATTGGAGGTTAATAATATCGGTTATGAAATTCAAATTTTTTCCCGTTTTGCTAGGGAAATTGAGGCCAAGGAAATTAAAAGTTTACAGATTTTTACCCATTTACAGATTCGAGATGACCAACAAATTTTATATGGTTTTATGTCCACTGCCCAACGGGATTTATTTCGTCAATTGATAGGGGTTTCTGGTATTGGGGTTCAAAGTGCGATCGCCCTTATCGATACTTTAGGGTTAGAAGATTTAGTTCAAGCCATCGTTACAGGTAACATTAAAATGTTATCCAAAACCCCGGGGGTAGGACAAAAAACCGCCGAAAGAATCGCCCTAGAATTAAAAACAAAACTTTCCCAATGGCGCATTGAAGCAGGAATCAACGTCAATCAAGAAAGAGTTTCTCCCCCCGCCGACATCCTAGCTGACTTAGAAATGACTCTCCTAGCCCTAGGCTACACTAACGATGAAATTCAACAGGCTATTTCTGTCATTAGTCAAGATAATATCTTACTCAAAAATACCATGGTCGAGGAATGGATTAGAAGGGCAATTTCCCACCTATCCGCCGATATTAACTAAAACGGCGTTGGTGAATTAAAGTATGATTTCTTGTTGAGGAAGGGAACAGGGAACGGGGAATAGGGAACAGTTATAATATTTAGAAGTCTTAGTTTTTTGTGTAATTCAATAATGTTTCATACTCAAAATCAGCAATGCCACTAAAACAAAAAAATATTTCCCATTTATCCTAATTCCCATAAACCTCCTTCCATGCCTTCACAGTGCCTCCCCCAATCATCACATCCTGGGTGCGCTGGTTTTGCCATACCAAACGTATTCTCATATTACCCTCTGGGGCATTAGCGAGCGCACTGGCTAACTCATCAGAAACCACATCACCATCATACCTATACACTACCCCATCAATGGCAAATAAAATTTGCTCAGGACTATCACTCAGCCAATAACTACGATAAATCGGCTCTCTTTCCCAATATACCTCTTCCACATATTTATCTTTACGCCATACTTGCCTAGTGCGTCTAACATTACGATAAGAAACTATTTCTTGTTCTCTCTGAAAATAGCTAAGTTTAATATAATTCCTCGTCCAACTACTGACAGTGGCATGATTTGAGCCAAAATCCTTATCATACACAATCTTACCATCAAAGGGATCGTTAACAACCTCCGACCATGGCACTCTCGAATCTTGATTAACAGGGGAAGGAGTGATCTGAGCCTGAGCTGATATACTAGCTAAGTTAGTGAGAATCACAACTAAGGGCAATATTTTCTTGATCATAGTAACCTATTGATAAAAAGGAATTAAGCCTTCCCAAGAAGAAAAAACACGATTTAAACATTCTTGCTCATATTTTAGACGAGCTAAACTTAAAACACTATCACTATTTTCCCCTAAATTTTGTGGACTAACCACCACTAATAAATCTTCTCCATACTGTTTTTCATATTCTTTAATTATATTTTTCCAATCATCATTTTTATATATTTTATCTCCAACCACAACCGAGAAATTAGCCTTATTTTTTAACTTATAAATACCGCCAAAAACTTCCTCGTTATTAGCTCTCATTTGGACTAACATTATTTCTGCCCTATGCCTTTGCCCTTCTTGCCAAGCCAAAGATTTCAGGGTAGAAATTCCATAAACAGGGATATTTAACTGTTGAGCAATCGTCCTAGCCGTAACTACCCCAATCCTTGTACTTGTAAAACTACCAGGTCCTTTTGCTACTCCAATAAATTCAAAATCTTGCCATGTTAAAGGGTTAATAAAATCTGTTAATATTTGATGTAATTCTTTTCCTAAATTTCTACCTAAATTCCATATTTGAGACTTTTTGTGACCTTCCTTATCCACCAAAGTAATACCTAATTCTGGGCTGGTGGTGTGTAGGGCGATAGTTGCTTTCATTGCAAATTATTCTGGTAAGATAATATTTTCTTGCTCTAATTGTTGCATTTGTTGTTCAACAATTTCTAATCTTTTATTTAAGTTATCATTATTTTGTAATAGTACCTGATTATCATTTTGTAGTTTTTGATTTATTTGCTCTAACTCCCTGATTCTGTTATAAAAACTATGAGTCATATTTTCTTGATTAATAATTTTTTGAGATAAATCTTGGCTACGCCGAATACTCTCGTTATCTAATCTTCTCATTTGACTACGTAAATTACTTTCCATATTTTCGATTTTTTCATCGGTGTTGTTATTCAAAAAATCAAGGGAAATCCTATTCAGGGTAAATAATCCAATCATTGTGCCGATAGATAAAATACCCAATAACCCCAGACTTAAATTAATTAATTGTCTATTTTTGATAGATTGAGTTAATTTACCTAAAAGTTGTAAACTTTCCTCATCATCGGGTTTTATTTCTAAACATTGCTTGATTCTTTTCCTAATTCGTTGCTCATCTTCTGGATGATGATTTTCTCGCCAACGTCCAAAATATGACGAAATTAAACAATGAATCATACTTATATTATATGGGTCGAAAGCCAGTCCTTCTTCTAATTCCCCGATGGCATCATCCCAATGGCGTAAACTAATGTAACCCTTTGCCCTAGCGAAATTTGCTTGGGATTGGGTTTGGGCAAGGGAGATTTCTTCGGCGGTTATACCAACTTCTGAGACTATTTTTTCTAATTCTTGGGGGGAAGGGGTTTTGCGCCCCGACTGACATAATTCCGTGACTCGTTGGATATAGTTTTCGATGGTATTATCCGAGGCGATTTTTATATCTTCCATGGTGCTGATTAAGCTATTTTTTTGGGCTTAATTGTTGATTATAGTCAGAAATTATCTTTTCCTGTGGTTCAACCTCTATGGCTACCCTCATGAGAAGGGATGCTAATAAAATACTACTTAACACTGAGCTTCCGCCATAACTCAACATAGGAAACGGTACACCCGTGGTGGGTAAGCCTCCCACCGCTACTCCGATGTTAATGAGAGATTGTCCGATTAACATTACGATAACACCCAAGCCTACTAATTTATTGATGGGGTGACTAGATTTTAAGACTACAATCAAGCCCATGGTAGCATAGGTGGCTAAAAAAAGCATAAGGGCGATCGCCCCTATGAACCCAAACTCTTCCCCAAAAACAGCAAAAATAAAATCAGTATCTTGGAAAGGAAGATAAAACAATTTTTGTTGAGACATGCCAAAACCAACTCCCGACAATCGCCCAGAACCAATCGCAATAAGACTTTGAGCCAATTGATAACCACTTCCTTCAAGGTTTGACCAAGGATCTCGAAAAGATGCTATCCTGAGCATTTGATAAGGATTAAGAGCAATACTAATCAAAGCCATTACTAATCCTGATACAGCTACCCCAAAAAGTTGGATGACAGGCACACCACTTCCCACCGCTATTAACCAAAAAGTCATACCACATAAAGCCGTTGTACTTAAATTTGGTTGAATCAAAATAGCCACCAAACTCATGGCAAAAACAACCAACCAAACACCCTTAAAAGTCCATGTTTTATGATTCCACGTTGCAAAAACATAAGCCCCCTGTAACACTATCAAAGGCTTTAAAAGTTCAGAAGGTTGAATCTGTACAATCCCCAAATTTAACCATCTTTCAGCGCCATTAACCTCTTGCCCAAAACCTAAAATAGTAGCTAAAACTAAAACTAAAACACATCCATAAATATAAGGGGAATATTTTAAAATCTGTTTGAGGGGTATCCGATACACTACCTTACTCGCCATCAAGCCAATATAAATCCACACCACCTGTCGCAAGAAAATATACCACCCATTGCCATTCTCCGTCAGAGAATCAGGATAAGATGCCGAAAATAGAATAACCAGGCCCAGAGATAACCAAATAAAGGTTAACCACCTCACTAGCCTTGCCTCAAAACACCAATTTTCAACCTCATTATCATAAATAGGAATTAGATGATGAAACATACACCCACGACTTACAAAAAATAGTAGTACCAGTATATCTCACCACCACCAACAATGAACCACAGGCCCCATGTCAACAAATCCTCATCTTATTACAAAATAAAACAAAAAATAGCATTTATTGTAACGATTGATACAGAAAAAATGCAACTTATTTAAAAGATGCTAAATTGAATATAAGGAAAAAAATAGTTTCTCCGTAAAGGAACTATATGATCAGTGGTGTCAAAAACTCTTGAAAATGTGCAGATAAAACAACCCCAAGAGCCACAGTGAATGATTAATAAATAAATTTTTAGATAGATTGTAAGAGGTATCAATAAATGAAAATGTCCTATAGAGGAAATAAACATCAACCTAGCGAAACAGCCTTATTAGAAGTAAAAGAAGGAGATGTATTAGGAAAATATAGAGGGGTAGAATGTCATCGAAAATTACCTAGACATATTCCCCAACTACAACCTAAAATTTATTTAAAATATCGTGGCATCGCCTACAGTAGTAACCCTAACGCTCAACCCTACTTCATTCCCCATGACGCAAAAGCCCAACCAGAAGAAAATTTATCTACCCAAACCATTGTTAGCGAGGAAACAAAGTCTAACTTAGCCATCATCCATCAAGCCAATTTACGTCGTAATTTAGAGCGTCGTATGGAAGTTGCCCAAACTAATGAAAACTATCGTTTATTGGCAATGTTGAAAAAAGAAGCCGATGCCCTTGATGAAAAAAAAGGTATTAAGTGTTAATAAAATGTGTCCAAACAAGGATACAGAATAGAAAAAATGTAAGGTTAATTGAGAATAAATAATTAACCTTTTATAATCATTTTCCCATTAACCAAAAGCTGGTAAGCCCTTCACACCTCTAGGATTTGAGCCAAGGTTGGGTAATTTCTGCCAATTGTGCTATCTCATCGGTGGTTAAACTCCACCCCAAAGCCCCGGTGTTATCCTTGGCTTGTTTAGCGTTTTTCGCCCCGGGGATAGGTATTACATTTTCTTGCCCCATTAACCAGTTTAAAGATACTTGAGCAGGGGTTTTCTGATATTTTTCCCCGAGTTGTTTTAAAAGTTCGAGTACGGGGGTAATTTTGCTTAAACCACTTGCACTAAAACGGGAATCTAGTTTTCTTGCCCCTTCTGGATTGGGCGCGTTATCAAGGTTATATTTTCCCGTGAGTAACCCTTGGGCTAGGGGGCTATAGGCAAGAAGGGTTATCCCTAATTCTTGGGCAGTTTTAAGAATACCTTTTGATTCGATTTTGCGGGTAAGTAAAGAATATTTGACTTGATTTACTGCTAGGGGGATGTTTCTTTTGCCTAAAATTTCACTAGCTTTTTTCATTTCTTCGGCGGAATAGTTACTAACCCCGATCGCCCCTATCCTACCTTTTTCTACCTCATCTGCCAAGGCATTCATCAAGGTTTCCTGACCCATGAGCATAAAAGGCCAATGTACCTGATAAAGAGGAATATAGTCCATCTGAAGGTTTTTTAAACTTTGAGTGAGGGCATCGGCTACACAACCGCCAAATAAGCGCCAAGGAAAGGGAGCGTATTTAGTGGCAATGTCAATTTTTTGATCGGTTGCCTGACAAAATTCCCCTAAAAGTTGCTCTGATTTACCATTACCATACACTTCAGCCGTATCAAAAAAAGTTACACCCCCTGCCACCGTTGCTTTAAAGGCTTCCTCAATGTCATCTTTGCCATAGGTTTTGCCATAATCCCAGAAAAAAGAATCTCCCCAAGCCCATGTGCCTATACCGAGGGCTGATACTTCTATATCTGTATTTCCTAGCTTTTTGGTTAATGTAATGTTATCGGTAGTCATGGATAATTGGTAATATTAAGAATTATTGCGATATATCAAAAATTATAACAAAAGCCCATGAGATACCATGTAATCTATGACGGTAATTGCAATCTATGTACTAATTTGGTGCAATTATTAGAAAGTTTTGATCAAGGTCGGAATTTTGTATATACTCCCATGCAAGATGAGCAGGTTTTGCAATCGGTACAGGTGAATTCTTGTGATTGTGAGAAAGGAATGATTTTGATTGACACACAAAACAATCAACGGTGGCAAGGAAGTGATGCGGCCGAAGAAATTGCCCAAATTTTGCCCTATGGTGCTTGGTTTGTTAATATCTATCAAGGATTGCCTTTGGCTAAGGGTATGGGCGATCGCCTTTATGCCATGATTAGAGATAACCGTTATCAGCTATTCGGTAAAAGACTAGAAACCTACCGTTCTCAACATGGTGTGAAATAATGGAAAACTAACATAATCACCCCCCTGACATCATCCTGCCACCCGCTACCTGAAACCTGACACCTAATTGCCCATTCCCTTATCTAGTATTGCTTAGAGTCGGTAAAAAATGAAACAAAACTTAATAAAACTCCTAAGAAAGCCCAAAAAGATTTAATCTATATGGAATGAATTGATTAAAAAACAAAGTTTTAAAATAAAAAGAATCAATGACTATAAAAGCAAGTGGCGGTAGTTCCTTAGCGAAACCGCAATTATACCAAACTGTAGCTGTATCAACTATTATTCAAGCAGAACAGCAAGATCGCTTCCCCGATCAAAGAGAGTTAGGTGAATTAAAAACATACTTTGATTCTGGTTTAAGAAGATTGGCGATCGCCGAAACCATCACCAATAATTCAGACATAATCGTCTCCCGTGCTGCCAACCGTATCTTTACCGGTGGTTCTCCCATGGCTTTCTTTGAAAAGCCCCCTGTAGAAGCACCCTCAATGGTTTTGGCTGGGGTAGGTGGTGGTACAAGTGTACCTAGTGACATTAAAGCGGAACAAAATGCCACCGCAACCTTTACCGAAGAAAAATCGAAAACCAAAAAAGGTAATTTTTTCAGCGGTTTATTCTCCTCCTTTAGTGCAGGACCTAGCATTGGAGCAATTCCCGTAGGTTTTAGACCCATTAACGTATCCCGTTATGGTCCTAGCAACATGACCAAATCCTTAAGGGATATGTCTTGGTTCTTGCGCTATGTCAGCTATGCGATCGTATCAGGAGATCCTAACATTCTGGTAGTCAACACCAGAGGATTAAGGGAAGTTTTAGAAAGAGCCTGTTCCATCGATGCCACCGTAGTAGCATTATTGGATATGAAAGCCTCTTGTCTAGGCTACTTCCAAAACGACGTAGAAGCCAAAGAAATTATTGCTCAATACTTTGACATTTTACTAGCCGAGCTACAAGCCCCCACCCCTGCCAATAAACTACGTCAAAGACCTTCTAAGGACTTACAAGGTTTAGAACTACCTCAAAGCTACTTCAATGCTTCTGAGCGTCGTCCTAAATTTGTGATGAAGCCAGGTTTATCTACCACCGAGAAAAACAACGTAGTTAAAGCCGCTTATCGTCAAGTATTCGAGCGTGACATCACCAAAGCCTATTCTCAATCCATTTCTTACCTTGAGTCTCAGGTTAAAAACGGCGACATTTCCATGAAAGAATTTGTCCGTCGCCTTGCCAAATCTCCTTTATATCGTAAGCAATTCTTTGAGCCTTTTATCAACTCCCGGGCCTTAGAACTTGCTTTCCGTCATATCTTAGGACGTGGCCCTTCTTCCCGTGAAGAAGTTCAACAATACTTCTCCATTGTTTCTAGTGGTGGTTTAGGGGCGCTGGTTGATGCCTTAGTAGATTCCCAAGAATATGCCGACTACTTCGGAGAAGAAACCGTACCTTACCTCAGAGGTTTAGGGGTAGAAGCCCAAGAATGTCGTAACTGGGGTATGCAACAGGATCTATTCAACTACAGCGCACCTTTCCGCAAAGTACCTCAATTTGTGACTACCTTTGCAAAATACGATCGCCCCTTACCCGATCAACATGTTTACGGTTCTGGCAACGATCCCCTTGAAATCCAATTCGGAGCGATTTTCCCCAAAGAAACCCGTAATCCTAGCAGCGCCCCTGCACCATTTAGCAAAGATACCAAACGTATCTTAATCCACCGTGGCCCGGGTATCAACAACCAAAACAGCAACCCCCGCGCCCGTGGAGAATTCCCCGGCACCCTAGGGCCTAAAGTAGTTCGTCTCAACAACGAATTACCCGGAGCTAGTAACGGTTTAGGAGTTAAATTTGGTGAAAGTTCTACCCAAGCGGTAATCAACGCCACCTATCGCCAAGTATTTGGTCGTGATGTCTATGAAGGACAAAGATTAAAAGTAGCTGAAATCAAGCTCGAAAACGGTGAAATCTCCCTCAGAGACTTTATCCGTATGTTAGCCAAATCCGAGCTATTCCTCAAAACCTACTGGACTCCTTTCTATGTGTGCAAGGCGATCGAATACATCCACCGTCGTTTGTTAGGTCGTCCTACCTATGGACGTAGTGAGATGAACTCCTACTTCGACTTAGCATCCAAAAAAGGTTTCTACGCCCTCGTAGATGCCATGATGGATAGCAAAGAATACAGCGAAGCCTTTGGCGAAGATACCGTTCCCTACGAACGTTATTTAACCCCCGCAGGATTACAAATGCGTAACGCCAGAGTCGGTACAATTCGTGAAGATGTTGGTCAAAGAGTTGACAAGGAAACTACCCCCAGATTTATTGAACTCGGACAGGTTAACGATATGCGTACCGAACCCGACGTTAAATCCCGTGTTAACCAAGGTGTTACTGTCCAACGTCAACAAACCAAGGTATTTAAACTTACCAACAACGTTGACAAAGTAGCCCTCAAAAATGCTATCCGTGCCGCCTATCGTCAAGTTTTTGAACGTGACGTTGAACCTTACGTAGTAAATGCGAACTTTACCAACCTAGAAAGTAAACTCGGCAATGGTGAAATCAGCGTTAAAGAATTTATAGAAGCCTTAGGTTGTTCCGATTTATACCTCAAGGAATTTTATACCCCCTTCCCCAATACTAAAGTAATTGAATTGGGTACTAAACATTTCTTAGGTCGTGCGCCCATGAATCAAAAAGAGATTCAGCACTACAACCGCATCTTGGCAAGTCAAGGTATTCGTGCCTTTATCACTGCTTTAGTCGGTAGTATGGAATATTCTCAGGTGTTTGGTGAAGATACCGTGCCTTATCGTCGTTATCCCACCTTACCCGCAGCCAATTTCCCCAACACTGAAAGACTTTATAATAAGTTAACTAAACAAGATAACGAAGTTGTTGTACCTAGTTTTGCCCCTGCCACTGGTACAGCTGCATCAATTAAATAAATTTTAATTGGTTTCGTAAGTAAATTCTAGGGTGGGCCTTGCCCACCTTTTTTTGTGCGGTAATTTGATTACTTATAAATTAGAGTGAGGTTTCAAGTGACAGGTTAGATTTTATTAATTATTTATTATCAATACTTACACGGTGGATAATAGTAATGGTGGGGCAACTGAGATACGATTTATTTATAAAGAATTTTCCGAACTTGATATAACTCATCTAATTGAGAAGAATCACGGTTATTATTTTCCGATTGACTGTTTATTATCGCCACAGTAAAAGAGACAAACAACACAAAGATGATCATAATATACCAACCATACCGAAAATTTTTCTTATAGGATGTACGGGAAATAAATTGGTTTTTATTATTACCAGAAAACCCATGGCGAAGTCGGGAAGAATATCCGTACTTTTTACCCTTACGAATGGTCATATTATTTTCATAATCATTGGAAAAAGAAACATTTTCTAATCTAATCTTAAGATTTTCAGCCGTTGATAAATCAGCATTAGCACGTAATTGCAAACCTAACTTTTCCAACACGGCGGCACGATAATAATAAGCATTTAAAAAATTAGAATTGAGCTTAATTGCCTGATTAAAATATAGTATTGCATCTTCCCAGTTTTCTGCTTCTGCCTCGAGCGCCCCTAAATTGTAATACAAATTTGCGTTGACTTCTTGATTATTTATATCCCATTGAAGAACTATGTTTGATTTTTCTAAATTATTATCTTCTACATATGACTTAATTTGATGATAAGCATTAGTGATAATTTGAAATTTTTCCTCAGCTTCTTTTTGTTTTTGAATATTTTGATTAACTAAATCGGGATGATATTTTTTCGCTAACTTGCGATATGCTCGTTTAATTTCATTAATATCAGCATTTATATCTATGCCCAAAATTTCGTAATATTGATTTATGGATTCCATGGATATTTAACTATTAATATCAATAAACTTGACATTATTATCTTTTTTTTATAAACTTAACATTACATAATAAAAACCTGCTGAACTAGATAATATTTGTTGTAAATGATCAAATGATCATTATTTTTAGCAAGAAAAATATACGAATATTATATTATGTTAAATAAGTTAATTTGATTATACTAGCTATTTTATATTAAGGTAACAATTAAAAATACTCACATAAATAGTAGATAACCTAGCATTATTTATTTTAATTTCATTGATTATTACTTTTTAAAATTAACTTTAATACTAATATTCTAAATATATTTTTATGGATACTTTGATTTAGTTACTCATTAATCATAATTATCCAACATTCATTTAATATAATCATTTTTAGCACATATAGTCGTATTACTTGTGTCGTTGATTACAGATCGAATCAGAAAAAAAATATTTAAATATTTGTATAATAATTAGCCATTACTATATTTTAGAAAAATTTCCAGAATGGTCAACATTGGCTAGAATAAACATTCAGTGACTATCGTATCAACTATTAAGGGAGGAACTAGGTGAGTGATAATATAACCATCAATAAACAAGATTCTCGCCATGAATTGAGAGAATTACTCAACTCGCAACTGCGATTGATGTTAGATGCAAATAATCTCGAAGGGGCAAAATCATTATTATTACCAGTGCAACCAGTAGATATTGCCGAAGCCATCGGCGATTTACCCGAAACTCAAAAACTAATTGCTTTTCGACTACTGAATAAAACTGAAGCCATTGATGTTTACGAACACCTAGACTATAATAGCCAACAATCTTTGATTCAAGAATTTAAACGTCAGGAAGTCTTGGATATTGTTGATAAAATGTCTCCTGATGATAGGGCAAAACTTTTTGATGAATTACCCGCTGCGGTGGTTAGTCGTATTTTAGAGCAACTTAGCCCAGAGGAAAGACAAGCCACAAATCTACTTCTTGGATATGGGGAAGATACCGCAGGGCGGATGATGACGCCCGAATATATTGCTTTGAAGGAAAATTTAACCGTAGGACAAACCCTCGAAAAAATTCGCTCGGAGGCAAGGGCTTCGGAATTAATATATTATATGTATGTTACCGATGCTTCTCGCCATCTTTTGGGCATTGTTTCTTTGCGGGATTTGGTTGTTAGTTCTCCTGATGATACCCTTGATAAGGTATTGACTAAAGAGATTGTTTATGTTAACACCGATATGGATCAAGAGGAAGTGGCCAGATTGATTCAAAGGTATGATTTTTTGGCAGTGCCTGTGGTGGATAAGGAATTACGCTTGGTGGGTATTGTGACGGTGGATGATGTTATTGATATTATCGAGAAGGAAGCGACGGAGGATATTTACGCCCTTGGGGCGGTGCAGTCGGATGGAGATAATAGTTATTTTAAAACTAATTTGTTTGTAGTGGCGAGGAGAAGGGTAGTTTGGTTGTTGGTATTACTTTTGACTAATACGGTAACAGGGGGCATCATTGGGGCGCAGGAGGATATATTAGCAAGGGTAACGGTGTTAGCGGCTTTTATTCCGCTTTTAATTGGCACGGGGGGTAATATTGGTACTCAATCTTCTACGGTGGTAATTAGGGGTTTAAGCACTGATAAAGTTAATGATTATGGACCTAAAAAAATTATTTTTCGTGAGGCGATCGCTGGTTTAATATTAGGTTTAATATTAGGTTTATTGGCTACAGTTTGGGCTTATTTTTTACCTCAAACAAATCAGGATTTAATGGTATGTATTACGGTAGGATTTAGTTTAGTTGCGATCGCCGTTTTAGCTTCAGTGGCAGGTTCGGCATTACCATTTTTATTTCGCTCTTTAGGATTAGATCCTGCGTTGATGTCTGCCCCTTTTATCACTACAGCGGTGGATGTTTTAGGGGTTTTAATTTATTTTAGTATCGCCCGTGTTTTATTACCATTTTAGGAGAAGGCAATGATTTTTAAGAGTTTGACTTGGTGGGAAATTGGGGAATATATTACCACCTTTGTTTTATTAATTTTACTCCTTGTAAATAATCCTTGGTCAGACAATTTTTGGGTAGTTTTTGTCGTTGCAATAGTTTTAATTTTAAATATCATTAATCGTAAGTCTTTAGAATATAGAAATAAGCAAAGAATCGCAGCGGCTCTTAATATTCAATTAAAAAAATTCTCAGAAAAATTATTAGAAGTTAATAGCAGAATAGATATATTAATTAATAATAATTCCTTGAACCAGCGCACCTTATCCAGTGGCAAAATGGGTTTATCTGAAAATGAAATCATTGCTTGTTTACAAAAAGACGTTGAAAGCATCAATCAGTCGGTAAGTAGTATGATTGATTATATAAATGGCAATAATTTATTAGACAGAATCTCGGTAATTGAACAAAAGTTACCTTATATTGACTCCTCAAATTATAGTAATAGTTCCGATAACGATGATACTATTAAATTACCAAAACCTGAAATAATTAAGCAAAAATTACCAGAATATAACTACGATTCTCCCCCTAAAATTGCTTGGAAATGTATTCATGTTATTGAAGCTCATAATCAATCGGTAACGGATATGAGTATTACCATGGATAAACAATATTTAGTCAGTGTTTCTTGGGATCAATATTTAAAATTATGGTCCTTAGAAGATGGTTTAGAAATAGATGCCATACAAGGCTCAGAGCAAGGACTAGTTACCGTTGCTACCCATTTAAATAATTATTTAGATCATGGTATTGCCACGGGAAGTTTAGATCAAGATGTTAAAATTTGGTCCTTAGAAAAAAAGGGTAAAAAATCCTTAAAATTTAAATTAGAACATATTTTAAGTGAACATACTGGTTCAATTCATGGTTTAGAAATTGCTCCAGAAAATAACTTTTTAATTAGTGGTAGTTATGATCAAACTTTAAAAAAATGGGATTTAATAGAAGGTACTTTAATTGATACTTGTTATGATGATAGTGGGGCAATAAATGCGATCGCCCTTAATGATGAAATAGGCATTATGGTAAGTGGAGGAGGAGATGGCACCATTTCAGTTTGGGAAATAAATAGTAACCGTAAATTAGCCCTGCTAGTAGATAATCTCATCTCCTTAGAATCCATTTCCATTAGTGCCTCAGGGGAATATGTAGCCGCAGGTTGTGCCAACGGAGATATTAAAATTTGGTACTTACCACCCTCCATTTTTACTCTTTTCCAAGAAGTATCCCCCACCCTTCAACTCCAAGGGCATCATGGACAAATAATGGATATAGCATTTCATCCCGATGATCAATTACTATATACCGTGGGGGTAGATGGTTTCCTCAAAATTTGGTATTGTGCCACAGGTAAAGAATTAGGACATCTTAAAATTAGTGAAGATAATCGTATTTTTTCCCTAACCCTTTCCCATGATGGAGAAATCCTCGCCGCCGGAGGCATTGACGGCATCATAAAAATTTGGCAACAAACCAAAACAACCATTAATTAATCAAAGATAAGAAAGTAGCCTACTACCAAACATCGATTGAGATATAATATTTTAAGTTTTACGGTGTAGAGAAAATAAATATGAAAATTATCGATGGTAAAGGTCGTTTATTTGGTAAATTAAACATTCTTGACTTAGGGGCGATCGCCGTCATACTATTAGTAATAATTGGCATATTCATTGTACCAGGTGCCACAGGCTCTCTTGCCCAAGTGACAGGAGGCAATAGCAGTAGTGAGAAAGTACAAGTCAGCCTTATTGTCAGAGGATTAAACACCAGAAATTCAGACGAAACCATCGCCGAATTAAATGATAACACCGAAGTAAACGTCATCGTCAGAAACGAACCAGCAGGAAAACTACTCATTGAATCAGCCCAAGAATTACCCAATTACGTCGCAGCTACCCAGCCTGATGGTAGCGTAATTGCACAACTAGATCCACGCCCCATAGTAAAAAATAGCGTTGATATGATTTTAACCATGACAGGTAACGGGCAAACCACCAACGATGGCTATGTTATCGCCAACCAAAAAGTTAAAATCGGCACAGTCTTAGAATTAGATAACCCCCGCTACAACTTCCGAGGCACAGTAATTGATGTTATCAGCGCCCCTTAACACCCCATAAATAATAGTCCATTTCAGGTTATTTTTTTGATAACTCATGATTCAAACTGAATGTTAATAACCAATATCAAATCTTTCTTAAACAATGGACAATTAATAAACCATAACCTGCAACCAGTCACCTAAAACCTAACCAATATTTACATTATCCCCAATCGGGGTTAAAACAAGATTTAGTACAACTTCTAATCCTAATAAACATTATTTGAAATCAATTGTAAAGAATAATTACAAAAGCTCAAACATTGACAAATCGTCTTTTGACATTAAAAGTTAGAGTAATCAAAAATAGGGAAAGAAACAAAAAACCGTAAGAAAAATGAAAAAAATTTTTACCCTAATTTTACTATTAATAACCTTCATTAGCTTTTCCTTGCCCTCCCCCGCCCTAGCAGGAGATATTAGCAAAGGGGCAACCATTTTTAGTGCCAACTGTGCATCTTGTCATATGGGTGGTAGAAACGTAGTCAACCCAGCCAAAACCCTGCAAAAATCAGACTTAGAAAAATATGATATGTATTCCCTCGAAAAAATTATCAATCAGGTAAACAAAGGAAAAGCAGCTATGCCATCATTCCTAGGGCGTTTAGATAATCAACAAATTGAAGACGTAGCCAGTTACGTCTTATCCCAAGCCGAAAAAGGTTGGAATTAAACACCATTTTGCCTACTAGGTTGGGTGGAGGAAACAAAACCCAACACCACAAAAAAAGTGTTTCCCCCATAGGTTGAACAAAAAATCACCTATACTAAATACATGGCAAGTAACCCAAAAAACCCTCACCATGTATCAAGAAGAATCCCTGATTAGGAGAAAACCAAAAGCCCCCCCCGAAAGACGAGCATACGCTTTTTTGGTCGATTTTGTCTTAGTATGGTTAATATCTTCCCTTGTTACCAATGTGTTTGCCGAATTTCTTGTTTTTGTGCTGTTATGGTTAGTCTTAAGGGTGATTGTAGTAGATAAAAATCAGGGGCAAAGTCTAGGAAAATGGGCCTTTGATTTAAAAGTAATTGATGCGGAATTAAAACGTCGTCCATCCCTTGCCAATCTCACCAAAAGAGAAATTATCATCAGCATAATAGCATTTCTAGCCATGATAGGGCTAAAGATTAATTTTCGTAACTTTATCTCCCTATTGCTATTTTTAACCCCCATCATGATTGATGGTTTTACAGCCCTTACCGATGAAGATTACAATCAAGCATTTCACGATCGCACCTCAAAAACAATTATAGTACAAACAAAAAGAGGATTTTCCCTCGATTTACGTATCAAAAAATGGCTTAAAGAAACGCAAAAAGCATGGGATAAAAATAGAAAAAAAGTGAGATAAAACGGTACAATCATAAAGTTGACATCGTACCAAGATCACTTGCATGGGAAAAGTAGAGATTATCGGTTTAGGTAAATCAGGCATCGGCGCAGCCAAACTACTCAAGAAAGTAGGTAAAGAAGTAACCATCTATGATGCCCGTGAATCGGATAGTTTTCGTCAAATTAAGCAAGAATTAGCCCAAGAAAATATTACCGTTGAATTAGGACAAAATCTGCCCCTAAACCCCCATAATCTCCCTGAATTAATCGTTGTTAGCCCCGGAGTGCCTTGGGATATACCTATCCTCCTAGAAGCAAGAGAAAAAGGCATCACCACCATCGGAGAAATGGAATTAGCATGGCAATATTTAAACTCTTTTCCTTGGATTGGCATCACAGGCACTAACGGTAAAACCACCACCACCGCCCTTGTCGAAGCCATGTTAAAAGCAGGAAATATCAACACATCTGCCTGTGGAAATATCGGCTATGCCGCCTCGGAATTAGCCCTAGAATCCTTGGAAAATCCTCCCCAATGGGTGGTAGCCGAAATTAGTAGTTATCAAATAGAATCAAGTCGGGAATTAGCTCCTAGTATCGGTATTTGGACGACTTTCACCCCTGATCATTTAGAGCGTCATAAAACCATCGGTAATTACTCTAACATTAAAGCAAGTCTTTTAGAACGCTCTGATTCAAAAATTTTTAACGGTGATGACCCATATATATATAATATGGGATTAGAAAGATCTTGGAAAAACTCCTACTGGACCAGTGTTAAAGGAAAAGATTTTTTGATCGGTGATGAAAGTCGAGGAGTTTTTTTGCAAGATAGTTGGATTGTGGCTTTCGGGGAATTAATAGCCCCCATTTCCCTCTTTAAAATGGTAGGTTGTCATAACCAACAAAATTTATTATTAGCCGTCGCCGCCGCTAAATTAGTAGGGGTTAGTAAAAGTGCGATCGCCCATACCATTACTTCTTTTACAGGGGTAGCCCATCGTTTAGAGTTAATTAAAACCATCAACGGGGTAGATTATATCAACGACAGTAAAGCCACCAACTACGATGCCGCCCAAGTAGGTTTAGAATCGGTGAATTCCCCCGTTATTCTCATTGCTGGGGGTAAAGCTAAGGAGGGGGATGATAAGGCTTGGATAAACGTAATTAAACAAAAGTGCAAGGCCGTGTTGTTAATTGGGGAAGCCTCGGATTTGTTCGCTTCTCGTTTAGAAGCCGAAGGATATAATTATTATTACAAAGTGGGTGATATGGCTAATGCCATCACTACAGCTCAAACATTGGCTCAGGAAACCTGCGCTAAGGTAGTGCTACTTTCTCCTGCCTGTGCTAGTTTCGATCAATATAATAGTTTTGAGGAGCGGGGGGAAGACTTTCGTCATTTGGTTAATGCTCACTGATTAACTTGAGTTAAGGATAATATTTTTGGCGTTGGTGAATTAAGGCATGATTTTTGATTGAGGGAGGGAACGGGGAACAGGCAATAGTGATACTATTTTAATGTCTTAATTTCTAGTGTTATTCAATAATGTTTGATACTAAATCCATGAATCAAAATATACCTTAGTTCAATTTATTGAACGATAGACTGTTAGCCTTGTAATTCATTGCAAGGCGAATGATGACATATTTTCTAAATTGTACTTGCTATGATTCCAATATGGATTAATATAAAGTTCGGATAATTCGTTATAAACAGATTCTATCCCAGTTGCCCCACCAATAAACTCTAAGCCGTCACCTAAAACCTCAACCTAATTTGTAAGTGATCAAGCAAACTTGATATAACTATAAAAAAAGGGGTTAAAATAACCCCATAAATATCAAAAAATTAACGTACTTGCCTTAAACTATCAACCTTCTTACTAAATAACTCCGTAAATAGACTTAGGACACTTCTATTTTCTCGAACCTTAATATTCAAGCTAACAGACATCCCCGCCTGTAAATCAACGGGATTACCCCGCACCACCAAATTTTGTTCCTCTAACTCTACCCTGACAGGGAAACGGTAGAAATTATAGGTTTGATCCGGGGGAAGGGCATCAGAGCCAATAAACTCCACTGTGCCTTTAATGTCGCCAAATTCACTGTAAGAGAAACTATCAATTCTTACGTCCACCTGTTGCCCAATTTGTACAAAACCGATGTCTTGGTTGGTAACATATCCTTCGGCAATTAGAGGATTATCGGGACTAGGATCGGGTACTATTTTTAAGAGAGGTTCAGAGATACCACTACGGGGAACAAAACCAGGACTAGCTTGGAGGTCGAAGATTGTACCTGATACGGGGGCTTTGAGTTCTTGATAACGTAGGGTTTGTTGGGCGGAACTGATTTGGCTATTGAGTTCGGCAATTCTTTTTTCGTTATCCACAATAATGCGGTTAAGTTGACTATCAATTTCTGATAGTCGTTGATTATTTCCAGCTAAACGATCGCGCACATCACTTTCACTGACGGAAACGGTGTTACGTAATTCTTGTTGGGCTTGGGAAATTTCTAAATTAATCCTTGCTTGTTCTTCTTGAAGTTGTTCAATTTGAGCTAGGCGGGATTGAATTTGTTGTTCTTGTCTTTCTTGCTCAATTCTACCGTTGCTTCTTTGTTCAATCAAGGCCGCTTGACGATCTTGGACTTTTTGTCTTTGTAAATCCGTTTGTACCCTAGATACTGCTCCTTCTGCGGAGAGGGGAGCAAAATTAGCGAGAATATCTTCATCAATTTTTAAACTTTCTTCGGCACGGGCGATCGCCTCTTGATTACGACTTTTAATTTGTTGTAGTATGGTGCGATCGTTATTCAACTGTGATTGAGCATCCCTTAACTGAGTGCTATTTTGGCTTCTTTGGCGCTCTAACTGACTAATTTTCAACTGTGCAATCTGGGCGCGGGAATCTAACTCATTATTAGCTGCCGCTAGGCGGGAGGCTTGTTCTGGGCTAAGATTATTGCCACTAGCCCTGCCGATTTGGGACTCATAAAATTGAATTTCTTCCACAATGGAAGCACGATTAAGAGCTAAGGCTTGAATATCGGGATCTATTTCCAAATCCATCAAATTTTGTTCCACCATGGAGGTACTAAAACGAGAGTTAGTCAAACCCCGATAAAAGCGATTTTCCTTAACCAAAGATTCTCGAATACTAAGTAAAGACTCTAATTGAGCCTCCGAGGCCTCCGAATCAAACACCAAGAGGGGATCTCCGGCCTCAATTCTTTGACCATCTTCCACATTTACTCTACTAACCACCCCATTGATGGGGGCTTGGATTTCCTGTACCGATTTTTCTGGCCTGAGTTGGCCCCGGGCCGCCACCACCTGTTCAATTTTGGCAAAATAAGCCCATAAAACAGCGAAGACAGTGACGCTCATGATACTCCAGATGATCGCCCGTGACCATACCCTAGATTGTTTGAGAATAACTCCTTTTTCAAAACCAGAGGTATCTAGGTTAATGTTTTTTTGTTCGCTCTCAGGGGTTTCGGCTCTGCCATCCCGTCGTAAAAGATTTTCTTGACCTGAATTTCGATTATCTGTAGATTGCATAGTTTTTGCTTAGATAGGGTTAATTGAGGAGTCAGCCGAGGGTTAAGCCACGACTGAGGAAATATTTTTTATACTTCGGTTTTTAGTTGTTGTTGATATAGGTAGTAGTAACGGGCGTGTAGTTCCATCAATTCTTCATGACTGCCCACTTCTACGATTGTTCCTTTATCCATCACCACGATGGTATCAGCGTTTTTGATCGTGCCCAGACGGTGGGTAATAAATAATACGGTGCGATCGCTAAAAGCAGAGATCAAATTTTGACATACTTGAGCTTCTGTATTGTAGTCAAGGGCGCTGGTGGCTTCGTCCAAAATTAACATCCGAGGATTTTGCAACACCGAACGGGCGATCGCAATGCGCTGTCTTTGTCCTCCCGATAAAGATGCCCCCCTCTCTCCTACCCTTGTATTATAACCATTGGGTAAATTCATAATAAATTCGTGGGCCACAGCAATTTTAGCGGCCTCAATAATATCTTCAGTGGTGGCATCAGGATTTGTCAGGGCAATATTATCCATAATAGTTCCCTCAAACAACAAACTCTCCTGAGGTACAACCCCAATTTGACGACGTAAAGAATATAACTCCACTCGGTTAACATCATAACCATCAATCATAATTCTTCCCGACTCAGGTTCATAAAGTCTTGCCACCAATTTGGTTAGGGTACTCTTACCCGCTCCACTTTCGCCGACGATACCCACAAAAGTACCCGCGGGGAATTCAATGCTAACATTATTAAGCTGTAAAGGAGTATTAGGTTTAAAACGGAAACAAACATTTTCATACTTCAAATTACCCTCAATACTCGGCATAGGAATATTATCCCGATCCTCCTCACCCTCTTGGGGATGATCAACAATATCTGCCAAACGCTCTAGGGATAAGGCTGTTTGTTGGAAGTTTTGCCATAGTTGGGCAAGGCGTAAAATGGGGGAAGTTACATAACCCGCAATGATACGGAAAGCAATTAATTGCCCTAGGGTTAACTCTCCCTGTAATACCAAATAAGCTCCTACCCACAACACCAATAGTTGAGAAAGTTGATTGAGAAAGTTACTAGCCGAACCCGCTAAGGTTTGAGTAATCACCGTCCTAAATCCTGTACCCACATAACGGGCATAACGTTCTTGCCATTCCCAACGGGATCTTAATTCAATATTTTGAGCCTTAACGGTTTGAATCCCTGACATCACCTCCACCAAGTGAGATTGGGTTTCGGCGTTCCGTTCTGCTTTTTCTCTCAATTGACGACGAATCAAGGGAGAAAAGATATAGGTTAAAACAATAAAAATGGGAATAATACCCATGGATACGAGGGTAAGGGTAGGGCTATAAATCACCATTACCACAATATAAATCACCGAGAAAACAGCGTCTAACACCACGGTTAGGGCTGTTCCTGTCAAAAATGACCTAATGTTCTCTAACTCGTTGATACGGGTCGAAATTTCCCCCACTGGGCGTTTTTCAAAGTACCTCAGGGGTAATCTCAAAAGATGGTCAATGATTTCTGAACCCAAGGCCATATCGATGCGGTTGGTGGTATCCACAAAGGAATAGGTGCGCAGGGTACTGAGAATGGCTTCAAAAACGGCGAGAACCACAAGGAAAATCCCTAATACTTGCAGGGTATCGGGGCTATTTTGCACAATTACTTTATCGATGATTACCTGAATCATTAAAGGATTGGCGAGGGCAAAGAGTTGGACGAAGAAGGAGGCGATAAACACTTCCACTAACATCCATTTAAATTTAATTAGGGAGGGAATAAACCAATTTAAACCAAATTTTTGTTGGGCGGTTTCTTTATTTTTTTTCAGTAGTAAGGCCTTGCCTTTTTGTCCCCATCTTTCTAGGAAACTGATGGTTTTCATTTCCCTAACTCTACCGAGGGTGGGATCTGCTACGACGATGGTTTTGTCCCCTGTAGCGTAGATGACGACGAGGGAATCTTCTAGTTTGACTAATATGGGGGCTTCTAGTCTGGCAAATGCCCCTGCGGGAACTTCTACTAATTGACTGGTTAAGCCTAATAATTCACCGATCGCACCGCACACATCAAGGGATAAAGCACCATTGTTTTCCACTTGTTGTTTAATCACCCTAGTCAAAATATCACCTTTGTAGGGAATATTAAAGTATTTACTTAACATCCGAAAACAGGCAATTCCGATGTCTGCCTCACTTCTCCCCGAAAAATAGGGATAACTTTTAAGGGCTTGTTTGGGTTCTTTAAATAGGTTTTGGGGTTGCTCTTGTAAAATGCTGTTATCGGCCTGGGGAATATTATCCTCGTCCATGAGGATTTCAGGGGTAACGGGGGGGTTTTGCTCCCTTGAGGGAGAGGGAGTTTTATTGTCTTGCCAGGGATCGTCTTTATTTTCTGTGGGGGCTGGTGTTGAGCCGTTGTCACGAGCCTCGACGCTATTACTATGGGCTGATTCAATGAGGGTAATATCGAGGGATACTAGCCTTATTTCGGTATCAGCTTCTAGGGTTTCTCGGGGGTTGACGGTGGCGCCGATGGAAAGGTTTTGAATTTTACCGCCACTAAAGCACCAGATATGTCCTTCGGGGGCCGGGGGTAGGCTATTTATTTTCCCTTTTTCTAGGTGGGTTACTTGGGATGTTTTCAGGGCTTCTTGACTCAATATTTTCAGGTTTCCTTCCCCTGTGGCACGATGGCTGAGTTGATAACCTAGGCTATCAAAAATTTCGATTAATCCGGGAGTATTTTGGTAATATTCTTTAATTTCCCGTTTTTGTTGGAGTAGGTTTAAAAATTTCTCCCTGGCGAGGGTGAGGGCTACTACGGGGGTAGAGGCGATCGCCGTTTCACAGGCAAAACCCCTCATCAAACTTTGCCAACCGATGACGTTACCATGGCTAATTAGTTTTAAACTTAGGGGTAAACTGGTACGAGGATCGTAACCGATATAACGGGCTTGTCCTTCATATATGATAGAAATGTAGGGAGGAATTTTATCTTTGACTAGCATGATTTGCCCCATTTCATATTTTAAGGGGTTAAATTCTTGGGCTAGTTGTTTTATTTCGCTGGGTGAAAGACGATCAAAGGGCGCTACAGTAGCGATAAATTCTTCTACTGAACCTAGAGTATATACCATGATTTATTTATCTTGAGCAATTAGTTTTATATATTTCTGGTAGATTGTTGGAGTTAGTATAGTTTTTTGTAAATATACAATCTATGGTCTAGTTTTTCTAGGGCTAATTATAGGTGAGATTATCCGAAATAACATCTTTCCCTTATAAATATTTAATTATGGTGATGGGGAGTGGGGGTGATGAGGAGTGGGGGTGATGAGGAGTGGGGGTGATATGATACTAAGTTGATAATATTGTTTGTTTTATTTTAAAAATTTATTAATATGGGAAGAATTTGGGAGTTAGATTTTTATTCACGTCCAATTTTTGATGAAAATAATAAAAAACTTTGGGAAATTTTGATTTGCGAAAGTCCGACGGATATTGATAGTGATTATAATTCTTTGTTTCGCTATTCTCAGTTTTGCTCTAATAGTGACGTTAATTCTATCACTTTAGGAGGTGCGATCGCCTCTGCCATGGAAAAAGCGGGGGAAACTCCTAGTAAAATTAGATTTTTTCGCCGTCAAATGAATAATATGATCATCAAAGCCTGTGATGATGCTGGTATTCCTGTTTTTCCTTCCCGTCACACCTATGCCCTCAATCGTTGGTTGGATGAAAGGGAGGTTGATTTTTATCCCCATCAAGAGGGTTACCAAGCGCCTAAAAATACTGCTTCGGTACAATATCCCCAAGGTAATGCCATTAGTTTACCCGATGCGGTTAAGGGCGATCGCACCGATAAATGGGCTTTAGTCTCTCTGGGTAGTGATGATTTTCAAGATATGAACCAGTGGGCGATCGCATTTGGTGAAGCATTTCCCCTCTCCCTTGCTAACATCAAAGAAAATACCAAAATCCCAGGCTTAATTATCTTCTCAAAACGAGCATTACCCCTCGCCGCTTGGATGTCTGGGCTAGAGTTAGGCTATCTACGCCTAGAAAAAGGACAATTTCCCCGCATTTGCCTAGAAACAGGAGTCAGCGACAGTTGGATATTAGCTAACCTCACCGATGACAAAACCCTAGCCGAAGGGGAAGGCTTTGAAAATACCAAACAACAAGCCCATGGAGTCCATTTCCTTGCCATTCAATCTTCTCCAGACTCAGAATCCTTTGAAGGTTTTTGGTTACTCAAACAAGAGTCATAATATATCCTTGCCCATCACCCCCACCATTTCAACATCAATACAACAATGTTTTATGATCAAAGAAAAGAGACTTGTTAACCTTAGCATAAAAAATTAAACTATGACCAATACATTAGTTGTCGAAAAAGAGAAAGTAAAAGCACCGTTACAACTACATATATTAGGAGATAAAGTTCTCAGACAAAACGCTAAACGCATCGCCAAAATTGATGAATCAGTGAAAGAATTAGCGGTAAAAATGCTTCAAACCATGTACGCTGAAAATGGCATCGGTTTAGCAGCTCCCCAAGTCGGAGTTAATAAACAAATGATCGTAGTTGATCTTCAGCCTGATAATGAGAATTATCCTCCCCTTGTTATGATTAACCCCGTCATCAAAAAATATAGCAAGGAAGTTTGCGTCCTAGAGGAAGGATGTTTAAGCATACCTAATGTTTTTCTCGATGTCACCCGCCCTTCAAAAATTGAAGTAGAATTCAAGAATTTAAGCGGTAAAAAACAAAGAATTAAAGCATCGGGATGGATGGCAAGAGTAATACAACATGAAATGGATCATCTTACAGGGATTTTATTTGTCGATAGAATCAAAAATAACCTTGCTCTAACCCAAGAATTGACTAAGCAAGGCTTAAATGTTAATGCTGTTAGATCTATTTCTTAAATTATCAACCTTCTTATTTTAAGGGTGGACGTTGTCCCCCTTTTTTTTGTTAAAAATAGTTACAAAAATTACTCTGATTATTGACTTATTAGCTTTAACTATTTCATAATTATATTTATATATTTAATAATTATTTCTTACAAAAATTTAAAAAACATAGGTTTCCACTATAAAATAAACATAATATAGACTATGCTAGTCTATCCATAAAATAGTATTTTATTTAAAAAAATTTACACTACAAAAAGATAAATTAACTTAAAATAATTGGTATCAATTTTTATTAATCAATCGCCTATTAAGTTGTCAAAAAAATCTTATTTTTCTTAGCTCAATAGATTTTTTATGATATTAGAACAATTAAAAGAATTTGAAAATAACTGCACCTATAATAACCAAAAAATATTTTTGCAAGGTCAGACAAGCTACTACGTTGATAAAATTAATAAAAATAACAAAAAGCAATCTAAAATTATCTGTTTATCGACAAAAAATCCCCAACAATTTATCAGTATCTTTTTAGCAACCCTGGTAACTAAATCATCTATTGTTTTAATTAATCCCCAATGGAAAAGAAAAGAATTAGAGCAAGTTACTGAATTAATAAAACCTGACTTCTTCTTTAGTGAAAATATAGAAAAAGAATATAATAATCATCAAAATCATCATCAATATCAAGGTATTATGATTCCCACCGGGGGAACATCAGGCAAAATAAAATTTGCCATTCACACATGGGAAACCCTGAGCAATTCAGCCATGGGATTTAGAGATTTTTGGCAAGAAGAAAAGATTAATTGTTTTTGTTGTCTTCCCCTTTGTCATGTCAGTGGCTTAATGCAAATTGTTAGAGCTTTTATAACTAGGGGAAAATTACATATTCATGACTATTCTATATTAAAAAAAGTAGTTCCTTTAAACATTAATTATCAAGACTTTTTCATTTCTCTTGTACCCACACAATTACATTTTTTTTTGAACAATAATTCTAGTTGGTTAAAAAAATTTAAAACAGTTTTGGTGGGGGGTTGTCACACTTCTCAAAACTTACAAAATATATGTAGATTTAAACAAATAAATCTTGCTCTAACCTATGGTATGACGGAAACAGCTTCAGGGATAACCATTTTAAAACCAGATGATTTTTTTGCTCATCAAAAGGGTAGTGGAAGGGTTTTGCCCCATGCTAAAATTAGCATAGAATCAGAAAAAGAAAGAATTGGTAAAATTACCATTAGGGGTACGTCTTTGTTTAAGGGATATTATCCTAATTATCAAGATTATGATAGTTTTGAAACTGATGATTTAGGTTATTTTGACTTAGATAATTATTTACATATTGTTGGTCGTAATAGTCGTAAAATAATTTCAGGAGGGGAAAATGTTCACCCCTTAGAAATAGAAGAATTAATTGTCAAAATAGGGTTAGCGAAGGATGTAGTTATTATTGGTAAAAACCATGATTATTGGGGACAAATTATTTGTGCCATATATGTACCCATTGTTAAAAATAATGAACTATATAATTTAGATAGCATGAAGGATAAATTACGATCGCATCTTAGTCATTATAAAATACCAAAAATATGGTTAAAAGTCGATAAAATTCCCCGTAATCCTCAGGGTAAAGTAAATTATGGCTACCTAGAAAAAATGATCACTATCTAATTAAAGATAAGATATTCAGGGGTGTTGAAAATAATTAAAAGCTAACTTTTTTTAAGGGATTTGAGAGACTCAGGATATTTGAGGATAAAACCCAAAAGAGTAAAAAGGGCGATCGCTACTGCCCCCAAACCGATATAATTAGGTAGCCAAAAAATAGCCCTCACATCATTAACCTGCCCGGCTTTCAAAGTAACATGATATTGATTATCTTCTCCCCGTTGCCAAGTAGGAAAATCATTAGTCACTAACTTTGCGCCCCAAGGAAAATTAAAATTTAACTGTAAATTAATCAAATCACCAGACGAAATAATAATATTACCCTCATCGGAAACCACCCCCAAAGGAGTTAAATCCGCCGAAAAATGTAACACATTGCGCTCAAAGAAAATCCCATTATTTTGTTGAATACTCATACTAGCATCTAAATCCAACAGACTTTCGCCCCGCGCCCGAGTTAAACCAGAAGCATCAACCCCAGAAACAAAAAATTGATTAAACTTATCTACCAAATCTTGCCCATTATTAAAAGGAATGGTAACTACCAATTCTTCAGCAGATAATCTTTTTACCTTTCCATGTAAACTCAACGCCTGTTTTTGAATACCATTCAACCAAGCATTCCCTTCCCCTTCACTAAAACTGGTTAATTGTTCACCTAATTTAATATGTTGAATAATCGTACCATTATTAGCTTGAGAAAAATTCACCCCCACATCATAACGCACACAGCCCGTCAGAAAAACAATTAAAACAACAAATAAAATTAACCTTCGTAAAATAGTTTTCATTATCTAATAACCTTAATCGCAATTGTTGTTGTAGCCTAAAATTTAATTATCCCTAAATTTTACACCCTTAATCTAAAATTCTCAACTATAAAACGATATTTTATCATTAATAAAAACTCATTATAATTATCCGTACTTTTTTATAAAAGATGAATATTATTTACTGAAATATTTATTTTGTTAATAATCCCAATAACAGAAACAACGAAAAATAATTAATAACAGCCTAAAATAATAAGCAATATGTTTTTTGAATAATTATTCGTATATTATAATATTTATCATCAGCAACTAATAATTTAACTAATTATCAAGTAAATTTTACTTATATTTATTGAAAAAAAACATTACCATCGTGATAAATTACTGTAGGGAAAATAGATAAATATTATGTTGTTAGAAGGAATTAGTCGAACTTAAAACCACTGACTAACAAAAAGTGTTACCTTCACTAAACCTAAACCAGAAAAGATAACCGAACTTCTGAAATTACGATGAAAAGTTAAAATAGATTAAGACTTTGCCGAATAATTAAAGGCACTGCTGATGGAAAGATATAATTAACTATCTGTATCCAAACAAGGATAACACTATTTATTATGATTGACGCTATTATTATTTTTATATTTGTTCTTGCCTTTGCTGGGGTAGGCTTTGACATAGTACAAGTTTTACCAGGTGAAATTCAAGGACAAGTTTCCAACATTCAAGCCCTAAGATGGTTAGCCGCAGGTTTTTCATCTATCATTGGTTTAGCCATGGGTTTAGTGGCTCAAACTACCTACCGTCGTTTAGAACAAAGAATCAGAAACACTCCCATTGAAGTTATTATAACAAGGGCGATCGGTTTGGTACTGGGTTTATTGTTAGCAAACCTAATGTTAGCACCTATTTTCCTTCTACCAATTCCCAGCGAATTTAGTTTCCTCAAACCCATGTTGGCAATACTCGGTAGTGTGATTTTTGCCGTATTGGGGGTATCCCTTGCCGACACCCATGGCAGAACTTTTTTAAGGTTAATCAACCCTAACAGTATCGAATCAATGCTAGTGGCAGAAGGCACTTTAAAACCCGTAGCTACCAAAATTCTTGATACTAGCTGTATTATTGATGGACGTATTCAACAGTTATTGGATACAGGATTTATTGAAGGACAAATTTTAGTACCCCAGTTTATCTTACAGGAATTACAACAATTAGCTGACGCAACCAATGACCAAAAAAGAGTCAGAGGGCGCAGGGGGTTAGACATTCTCAATCAAATGCAAGAAAGATACCCTGATACCATTGTGATTCACCCGGAAGAATACGAAGATGTCGCAACGGTAGATGCAAAATTATTACATCTTGCCCATGATATTAATGCCACTCTCATTACCAATGATTTTAATTTAAGTAAGGTGGCGAGTTTACAAAAAATTCTGATTCTCAATATCAATGATTTAGCCCAAGCCATTCGCCCTATCTATTTACCAGGGGATTATATCGATTTGAAAATTTTGAAGAATGGAAAAGAACCAAGCCAAGGTATTGGTTATTTAGATGATGGTACTATGGTAGTGGTGGAGGATGCTAATGATCATGTAGGGGAAGAATTAAGGGTTACGGTGACTTCCGCTTTACAAACTTCAGCAGGTAGAATGATTTTTGCAAAAACCAATAGTTCTACGGTGAATCAATATTAAAATTAGGATGAATCCTTATTATTGTTTCGCTCCCTAAATCCCCCAATTCTGGGGGAATTTTATTGTAAAAATTTATCAGAACTTAATATTAGCGATGAATAATGGATAATTCAATTATTATCGCCCTAATACTTATAAAGATTATCACCAAGTAAGGTTGATATTAAAGTTCGTTTTCTAGCTTGACTTCTCCAGAGTTGTTGTTTTGTTTTTCCATTTCCATCATTCTCTGTAGTTGTCTTTCCCTAAAACTTTGGGCTGCATTACGAATATTATTGCCTCTTTCTTCGGGGGAAGGCGCACCACTCATGCGATTCATCATGTTAGCGTTGTGAATTAGTTGCATGGGGTTAATACTATCTCCATAGAGGGAGTTTTGTTCGTTGGATTGAAAAATGTCGTCTTGGTTGGAATTGATGTTTTGGGCAGAGGCTAGATTACCATAGCCCATTACTAAACCTAGGCTAAGAAGGGTTGTATATACAAGTTTGTTTTTCATGATTAATTATTCCTAATGTTGATTGATGTTGATGATTAAGCAAAACGACGGCTTAATAGGGGTTTAATGGCCAGAAGAATGAGAGCATCAAAGGCACAGAGTAGCAGTAGTACAACGCCGAAGTTAATTTCTGTCCAAGGGGTATTAACCACTATACTAGCTAAGTTCCAATCACCATTTTGATAAATATAGCGGATGGGTTCGATAGCATAGGTTAGGGGGTTTAGACTGGCGATGATTTGTAACCAGTTTGCCATGAATGCCATGGGGGCGAGGGCTGTACTGGCAAATAATAGGGGTAGATTAATTACAAATATTACGGCGAGTAATTCGATATGTCCGGGTAGGGCAAAAGCTAGTCCTAGACTTAATCCTGTTACTCCTAAGACGATCAAAAAGGTGATAAGAGCGATCGCACTTAGCCCAGCAAAACTAGGTAAACCAGCCCCAATAAAAGCACTGGCGGTAATAATTACAGCGGTTTGAATCAAACTAAGACTAATAATATAGATAGTCGAAGCGGCCACAATGGAAAATCGAGAGGCTAGGGGGGCGACTAATAGCCGATTTAAAAAGCCAAATTCTCGATCAAACATAATGGGTAAACCAGCATTCAAAGCCCCAGAAAAAGCCGTAAAAACGATGATGCCGGGGGCTAAAAACTGCCCATAACTAAAATCATCACCAAATAAACTTTGAGGGGCATTATAAAACAAAGCACCAAATAAAATTAACCACATAAAAGGTTGAATAACCCCCGCCACAAGGGTAGAAGGACGACGCTGTAACTGAATGAAAAGACGCTTAGTCAGGGCAAAAGTTTCCTGCAAAAAATCATTTAAGCCATTACTATCAAAGGTAATATTTTCAGAATTAGGAGCTAAAATTGCCTGATATTTTTGATTATCTATAGTCTGAGTCATTTTATTTTTTTAACAATTATAATAATTTCCGACATTGCTGATTTTAAATATGATTTCTCATGGGGGCAGGGAATAGGGAACGGGGAACAGTGATAAGATTTTCACATCTCAATTTTTACCGTCATTCAATTATATTTCATACCATGATTAAGCAATGCCTGATTTCTCTAACTTCATTTTACCTCGCCCAACCAACCCTCAGAGTAAATTAACCACTAATCCAATTAATGCCCCTGCCAAAATTAACCACAGGGAATTAAATTTATAACGAAATACCAAGAAAGTCGCAGTTATTGCCATGGTAACAGTAATCCCATCAACGATCGCCTCTGTACCCAAAATATAAGTTACCCCTGCCATCAATCCCAAGGATGCCACATTTACTCCATCTAGGAGAGAAGCAGTAAGGGGCGAATTTCTCAATTTGTCAACCCAAGGATTAATAATTAAAACAACCAGAAAACTAGGTAAAAAAATGCCCACAGTGGCGGCCACAGCGCCCATATTTCCTGCCAAAAGATAACCGATAAAAGTTGCCGTAGTTAAAATAGGTCCTGGGGTAAATTGCCCAATGGCGATGGCATCTATCAACTGCTCAGAGGTAAGCCACTGATTTTGTTCTACTAATTGATTTTGTAAAAAAGCCAATAACACATAGCCACTACCATATAAAAAAAAGCCTACCTTGAGGAAAAATAAAAACACCCCCCATCCAGAAGGAGAAGTAACACTTTCACTAACATTAGTTTGGGCGAGAAAAGGAGAAATTGTCATCGGTGCTACCCAAGCATTACGAAAATTAAAGCGATGTCTTTCCTTATAAACCATTACCCCCAAGCCCACAATTAATAAAATCAGAATTTCGTTGATATTAAAAAAAAAGGCCACCACCGCCAAAATTCCCGTCACCTTCGTCACATTATCCTTAACGGCTTTTTTGCCTAACTTCCACAGTGCCTGAAGAATAATCGCCACAATCACAGGTTTGATGCCATACAATAACCATTGAGCTTGGGGTAGGGCTTGATACTGTACATAAATATAAGCCAAAATCCAGACAATGACCATGGCAGGAAAAATAAAAGCCGAACCCGCCACAATCAAACCTTTCCAGCCTCCCCTATCAAAACCAATATTAATGGCTAACTCCGTGGAATTAGGGCCGGGGATTAAATTAGTAACTCCTAATAAATCCAATAATCTTTCCCTAGTAATCCATTTTCTTTTCTGAACAATTTCCTCATCCATCATGGCAATATGTGCCGCAGGGCCCCCGAAGGCGATCGCACCTAAACGAAAAAAAACCATGGCTAACTCTTTGAGATCAGTGGCTTTACTATGGGAATTAGATTCAGAGTTCATTAATCAAACTTGATGACATAAACAATCTGATATTAATAGACGAACATTATCTAAAGTTTAAAATCCGTAAAGTAAAAAAATAATTCTTAATTCTCCATTCTTCATTCTCCATTAACCCCCTAGCTGGAAATTTGTTAAAATGATCACTTACAGAAAAAATTTCTGCTAACATTAAATTTAAAAATGCTCAATCCTAATTTAGACTCTATAGAACTGAATAAAGATGAGTACGAACGCTATGCACGACACATCATTTTGCCCGAAGTCGGATTGGAAGGGCAAAAACGTCTCAAAGCAGCGAGTGTACTCTGTATAGGCACGGGGGGATTAGGTTCACCCCTTTTATTATATTTAGCCGCCTCCGGTATTGGGCGGATTGGTATAGTAGATTTTGACGTAGTCGATCATTCCAACCTCCAAAGACAAGTAATTCACGGTACTTCATGGGTAGGTAAACCCAAAATTGAATCCGCCAAAAATCGTATTTTAGAAATTAACCCCACCTGTCAGGTGGACTTGTACGAAACCCGTCTTAGCTCAGAAAATGCCCTCAAAATTCTTGAACCCTACGACGTAATCATTGACGGTACAGATAATTTCCCCACCCGTTACCTCACCAACGATGCCTGTGTATTGTTAAATAAACCCAACGTTTACGGCTCTATTTTCCGTTTTGAAGGACAAGCCACCGTATTTAACTATGAGGGAGGCCCCAACTACCGTGACTTATATCCCGAACCCCCACCGCCGGGGATGGTTCCTTCCTGTGCCGAAGGAGGAGTTTTAGGGGTTTTATGTGGTATTATCGGTACAATCCAAGCCACCGAAGCCATTAAAATTATTTTAGGGGTCGATCCTGCCAAAACCTTAAGTGGTAGATTATTACTCTATGATGCCATGGGCATGAAATTTAGGGAATTAAGATTACGTCCTAATCCTGTGCGCCCCGTCATTGAAAAACTCATTGACTATGAACAATTTTGTGGTATTCCCCAAGCAGCAGCCCAAGCCAGTGAAAGCGAAGCTGAGTTACAGGAAATGACCGTAACCCAGTTAAAAGAGTTATTGGATAGTGATGCCGATGATTATGTATTAATTGATGTACGTAATCCTAACGAGTATCAAATCGCTAAAATTCCCAATGCAACCTTAATTCCTTTACCTGACATTGAAGATGGTGACGGAGTAGCAAAAGTTAAGGAGTTGATGGGAGATAAACGTTTAATTGCCCATTGTAAATTGGGTGGACGCTCTGCCAAGGCTCTTAATATCCTCAAAGAAGCAGGAATTGAGGGAATTAATGTGAAAGGCGGTATTGCGGCTTGGAGTGAAGAAGTTGATTCTTCCGTACCTCAATATTAACTTCACCAAAGAAAGACCCTCAATTCTCCCCTCCTTTGTAAGGAGGGGCTGGGAGTGGTTCAAGATGACTAATCTTATACGTCTAGTTCTGTGAGATTTAATCGTGGACCATGGGTTTCGATAAATTCCCGTCGGGGGGCTACCCTGTCACCCATTAACACGGTAAAGATGCGATCGGCTTCTGCAGCATCCTCAATTTCAACCCTTTTCATCATGCGGGTTTCAGGATTCATGGTCGTATCCCAAAGTTGTTGGGGCATCATCTCCCCTAAACCCTTAAATCTTTGGATATTATAGTTAGCATTACTGGGAAACTCAGCTATTTTCTGTTGTAACTCCCTGTCACTATAACAATAATAATGATTTTTTCCTCGTTCTAGTTTATAAAGGGGAGGACAAGCAATATAGATATATCCTTGCTCTACTAATTCCCTCTGATAACGGTAGAAGAAAGTCAGTAAAAGGGTTCTGATATGTGCACCATCTACATCAGCATCCGTCATAATTACCACATGATGATACCTTAATTGACTTGCATCAAATTCATCCCCTTTGATACCTAAACCAAGAGCGGTAATGAGGGATTGAATTTCGTTATTTTTATAGATTTTAGCGTCATCAGTTTTTTCGATGTTTAAGATTTTACCTCGGAGGGGTAGTATTGCTTGGAAGCGGCGATCGCGCCCTTGCTTTGCACTTCCACCCGCACTATCGCCTTCCACGAGGAAGATTTCTGATTCGGCGGGATCACGGGAACTACAATCTGCTAATTTACCGGGTAGGGGGGAAGATTCTAAAACCGATTTACGGCGTACTAACTCTCTGGCACGACGGGCTGCTTCGGCGGCTTTAAAGGCTTGGACGGCTTTTTCAATGATGCTGTCGGCTACGTGGGGATTAAATTCTAGGTATTCGTTTAAAACTTCACCCACGAGGGAATCGACAATACCTCTAACTTCGGAGTTACCTAGTTTTGTTTTGGTTTGTCCTTCAAATTCTGGATCTGGTACTTTAACGGAGATAACGGCGGTTAAACCTTCTCGGACATTTTCCCCTGCTAAATTAGGTTCATTATCTTTGATTTTGTTGCGTTTACGGGCTACGTTATTTAAAGTTCTGGTAAGGACGGTTTTTAATCCTTCTAAATGAGTACCACCATCTACAGTACGGATATTGTTGGCAAAACCTAAAATAGTATCGCTATAGGCATCGACACACCATTGGAAGGCGACTTCTACTTGTACACCGTTTTTCTCTCCTTCTACATAGATAATATCTGGGTGTAATACTTCTTTTTCCCTGGTCATGTAGGTAACATATTCTTTGATACCCCCTTCATAACAATAGGTTTCTTCTCGTTGAGAGTCTAAGCGGCGATCGCAAAAGGTAATTTTAACTCCCGCATTCAAATATGCCAATTCTCTAAGACGATTGGAAAGAGTGCCATAATTAAATTCTGTGGTTTCACTAAAAATTAGAGCATCAGGCATAAAACTGATGGATGTACCCGTAGAATGGTCATTATCAGGTTGAGGAACTAATTCGGTGACGGGAATCCCTCTCTCATAACGTTGGGTATGAAGATTACCATTACGCCATACTTTTACTTCTACCCACTCAGATAGGGCATTTACTACGGAAATACCAACCCCGTGCAAACCTCCAGAAACTTTATAACCACCGCCCCCAAATTTACCCCCTGCGTGAAGTACCGTCATCACGGTTTCGAGGGCAGATTTTCCCGTGCTAGGGTGAACATCGGTGGGAATACCCCGGCCATCATCGGTTACACTTACAGAACCATCTTCGTTAATATCTATTTCAATATGGCTACAATGCCCTGCCAAGGCTTCATCAATGGAGTTATCCACCACTTCATATACTAGATGGTGTAGTCCCCTAGGACCTGTTGTACCAATGTACATCCCTGGACGCTTTCTAACAGGTTCTAACCCCTCCAATACTTGGATTTGCTCTGCTCCATAGTTGGAGGTTTGTTTTTCGGTAGCCATATTATTCTATTCCCCTTGTTAAGGCTATAGTCTGCCTTGTTTTTTGTTGAATGATATTTTTATCAAAAATTATAACACATTCTACTTTATCACGATTTAAATGGGGTTAGAAACAATTTTTCTAGGAGGGGTGTACAGTTAATTTTATGGTGTGTTGAAGTTATTCCCCCGTGATAATTTTTTCATAGCCCATGGCGGCTTTTTCCCAAGTGTAATGGTTTTCAATCATTTTACGAGCATTATACGCTATTTCTTGTCTTAAATCACTATTATCGAATAATTTACTGATTTGTTTAACATATTCATCAATGGTATTCGCCCTTAAGGCACAAAGAGGATTGTCCACCGTTAATCCTTCTAAACCTCTGTCACTTGCTACCACAGGAATTCCCGCGGCCATGGCTTCGAGAGTTTTTATTTTCATGCCAAAGCCACTGCGAAGGGGTACAACGGAAATGGTTGTTTGATGAAGATAATCAACCATAGAAGGAACTCTGCCAGTAACGATAATACTATTATTTTTAGACAAACTTTGTACTGCTTGTGTTGGTTTAGAGCCTACTATCAATAATTTTGCTCGAGGATATTTTTCTTGAATTAAGGGGAAAACTTCTAAGCCGAAAAAACAAGCCCCATCAGCATTTACAATATAATCCATACCACCAGCAATCATTAGGGTATGTTCGGTGATGGTATTTTCTCGGCAGGGAAACATATCTAAGTTTACTCCGTTGGGGATAATTTCAATATCTTTTCGATGGGATAGTTGGTTGATGGTTGCTTTATCTTCTTTGGTGGTGACAATTATTTTAGAAAATTTTTGACAGTAATTTTTTTCATAACGATATAGTAGTGGTTTATTCAATCGATCGCGCCAGGGATTTTCTGATGTTTTTGTGGCGAGTTGATCTTGACAGGTGCGATACACTGAACTATGTATGTCTATGAGAGTAGAAATTTTGTTTTTCCATTCTGGTCTAATATAAATTTCATTAACGGTATGTTCTCCTGCTATTAAATCAAATTTATTTTTGCTGACGGCATCATCAATCCATTGTTGAATTTCTGGCAAATAGTTTGCCATTACACTGGGGGGCTTACCTTGGATAATAAAATCGGTAAAACGCTTTATTTTATTGAAAATACTGGTTTTTGAAGGTGGTTTAGACGGAAAGATGACTAATTCTTGAACAATTTCTTTTAATTCGTTAACTTCTTCTGGTTTGACATCGGGGGTTTGTTGGGTAATTAATGTCACTTGATGATGTTTTCTAAGATAATCGATGAGATTAAAGTTACGACAGTGAGTACCTCCTTTAGTTTGAGGGTAGGGGAAGGTGTTAGATATTATTAAGATTTTCATGCACAATTAAGGGCGATCGCACTTATATTACTATTAATAATTAAAGAGATTTTGGTTATTATAATCATAAAATCATCATCTGAATCTAATTATGCCTAAAGTTAGTGTTTGTATCCCTACATATAATAGATCTGATTATTTACAGTATTCTGTTAACAGTGTTTTAAGTCAAACTTACTCAGATTTTGAACTAATTATATGTGATGATGGTTCAACGGATAACACTGCACAAATAGTTAAAAATTTTCAAAATAATCGCATAAAATATATTCGTCATAAAAATAATATTGGACGTAGTAAAAATATGCGCTCTGGTTTTGAAAATGCTACGGGCGAATATTTTATTAAGTTTGATGATGACGATGCTTTAACCCCTGATTTTTTAACCAAAACAGTTGCGATTTTGGATAAAAATAAAGATGTTGACTTTGTTTGTACAAACCATTGGGTTATAGATGCTAATAGTAATAGAAATGAAATTGCCACAAAAGAAAACTCTGATAAATGGGGAAAAAGTAAATTAAAAGAAGGTGTAATTGACGATTTAATTTATCAAACTTTTGTTTTACAAAGTTTACAAGTTGGTTCTACTTTATTTCGTTATCAAGCATTAAAAAAAGTAGATTATATGAATCCTTTAGCTGATGGTTGTGAAGATTTTGATCTTTTAGTGAGAATGGCAATAGCAGGGAAGAATGGTTATTTTTTACCTGAATTTTTAATGGAATATCGTTTCCATGGACAACAAAATAGTTTAAAACAGAATTTACACTTTCTCAAAGCAAAAAAATATTGTTTGGAAACCTATAATTTTGCTCAACAAAATATAGAACAAATTAGGCATAAAAAACTCGCAGATATTAATTTATGTTTAGGATTGAGAATGATTGAAAATAATCAAAATAAAGAAGGAAGAAGATTAATTAGAGAAGCAGAAGAAGTTTTAGGCTTATCTAATCGTAGCTTAATAGGAAAAACTTTATCCTATTTACCTTATCAAATTAACCAATTTATCTTTCAAACTAATAAAAAAATTAAACCAAAAGATTATGCCGATCAAGTAAGATCTAATTCATCAAATAATTAATCAGATAAAAATGAAAAAAAGTGCGATTATTCTTTAAAAATAAATATTAAAGCACTTAACAACAATTCATCATCGTAATCAATATGTGTTAACATTTTCACAATGCTTTTAATATATTTGATACATTATGGATAAAACTCCCAATAACAAATCTCAAAATATAGTTCTTGCCCTAGTGGCCGTGGCGGGTTTTTCCGTTGCTCACCAGAGTGGCTTAGCAGGTCAACTACTTCAAGTTTTAGATAAAAGTATAGTTCAATCTGCATCGGCAAAAAATACAACCCTATCTAGGGATGAAAGTGCGATCGCCCCTAGCTTACAAGTAAAAGAAATAAAAGAAAGTCTAATTCAACTAGAAGGCGATCGAGCCTATCAGATAGACGAAAACGCTATGCGCACCCCCTTACAAGATGGATTTTATCGATTTGCCAACGGAGAAATCCTCACCGTTCAAGATGGCACAATAACTAATAGACAAGTAGTCAAAGACTGCATCGTTAACTGTAACCTCATTAGTCAAAGCTGGAACGAAGGAGGTACATGGGCTCAAGGCCCTGACGCAGGCCCCTGGTCGGAAGCAGGTTGGAGAGAAGGAGGCACTTGGGAAAGGGATGCCAGTGGAGATGACCAAATGCGTCGTACCCTAGAAAATAATAATAGCACTCCCCGTGTAAGAGATAGCTTTGATCGGATTCAAATAAACAACGATCGCACCTCTCCCCGTATTATAACCCCCGTAGATCCCAACAGTCCCCTAAGACCACCAGTTCGACCAGGAGGATTTAACACCACCCCTCAAAACAACATTAACCCTAATTTTGGTCGATAACTTAAATACTAAAACGATAGGAGAAACCCTGGCTTTTTCTCCTATTTTCCATGACCTTTAATAAATTAGGAGGATAAAAAATGCACTTTGTCATGAAATTGAGTAAACTTTGTAACCTACGTTGTAACTACTGTTACGAGTACGAAGAATTAAACAACAAAGAAAGAATGCCCTTAGAGGGATTAGATTTTTTCTTCCGTAATTTAGCCACCTACTTAAAATCACAACCCCCAGAAAATAGAACCGCCAATTTTGTTTTACACGGAGGAGAAGCCCTACTACTACCCCACAGTTATTTACGGGCTTTTAAAGAACTACAACGTAAATATTTAGATGCAGAAGGCTTAGAATATAACAACGGCGTACAAAGTAACCTAGTACAGATTTCCGATGCCACCCTAGACTTATTAGAAGAATTAGACATCAGCCTAGGTATCTCCTTTGATGTATTCGGTAATCAAAGAGTAGATATAAAAGGAAATGACTCTCAAGATCGAGTCTTGGACAATATGCAACGACTGATAGATAGAAAAATTCCTTTTGCCGCCATTATGGTACTTCACGGAGCAAATATCGATTATGTCTTACCTAGCTATGAGTTTTATAATGACCTGCATATTAACTATAGAATGTTACCCATTTTTAGCCATAACGATCCACCCCCAAGGGTTGAACCTATTTTAGTGAGCCACGAAGAAACTGTAAAAGCCCTTCAAGCAGTAGCCAAGGCTCAATTTGCTCAACCCACTAACATCAAAGTTTTACCCATCTGGGATTATTTTAAAGCCGCAGTGCGTTATTTAGCAGGGGCAAGACAGGCTATTTATGATCCTCAGCGGGAAGAATGGGCTTATATTGTCAATACCAATGGGGATGTTTATAGCCATGGAGATGCTTACTCCCCTGATGGTTTGATGGGCAATATTTTTCGTCAATCATTGTCGGATATTAAACAAAGTGCCGAATATAAACATACTATTTCCGTGCGTAAAGATCGTGCCGAAAACTGTCGTAGTTGTTCTTTTTATGGTTATTGTAATCAATTACCCATCGCCGAAGCTATTTCCAGTGAACGGGTTTACCATGAAGATGGCAAGTTAGAATGTACCATCGCTAAACCGATGATTCAATTTATCATCAATCAAATTGAGCAATCTGATTCGGGCAAACTTTTGTTAAATAGTTTTGATGTTTCCGAAGATTCTGCCTTAAAAAATGAAATGATTCCTAGTTAAGGGGGGTAAGTAACCAGAGTTCGGGATCACATTTTGTAATCTTTTATCTCAAGGTCGGATAATTCGTTATAAATAGATTGTATCCTCGCCCACCGTGTAATTAATTACACGGTTAACGGTAGTTCATTCAGTAATTAGCAAAGTCCTGCAAATAGGTTTTTACCGTCCATAAATCCTAGTCCTTCGTCACTTGCCCTTTCAGGGTGGGGCATCATTCCTAAAATATTACCTTGTTTGTTGGTAATACCAGCAATATTGTGACATGAGCCATTGGGGTTAGATTGTTGGTTAATATCACCGTTTTCATTGGAGTAGCGGAATAAAATTTGACTATTATCTTCTAATTCCTTGAGGGTATCTTCATCGGCATAGTAGTTGCCCTCTCCGTGGGCGATGGGTAAACGAATTACTTCATCGGGGGAATATTTTTTTGTCCAGATAGAGTTATTATGTTCTACTTTGACAGGAACTTGATCACAGATAAAGTGTAAATCTCGGTTACGGATGAGCGCCCCGGGCAATAATCCTGCTTCGGTGAGAACTTGAAAACCATTGCAGATGCCTAAAACAAATTTTCCCGCTTCTGCGTGTTTAATAATACTATTCATAATGGGGGAAAAACGGGCGATCGCACCACAGCGAAGATAATCCCCATAACTAAATCCCCCTGGAACAACGATTATATCAAGATCATCAATATCAGTATCTTGATGCCAAACAAAACGAGTAGGTTGATTAAAAACCCCATCGGTTACCATGGCTACGTCGCGATCGCAATTTGAACCAGGGAAAACAACAATACCAAACTTCATAGTTTATGCCTCCAGAGGATTTAACTCAAAACGATAATTTTCAATAACAGGATTACTCAAAAGTTTGTCACACATTTGATGTAAATCAGCTTGAGCCTTTTCCTCATTTTCAGCAGTTAAATTCAACTCAATATATTTGCCGATGCGCACCCCCTCAACACCATCATAACCCAATTGATGTAAGCCAGACTCCACAGCCGTTCCCGCTGTATCCAGTACAGAAGCCCTTAAAGTCACATATACACGGACAGAATACTTTTTCATAACCAATAAATTAAAATAAAAATACCTTAAATAAAAATTCTCTTACCCCCAAATCCCAGATAAATATCCACCGATAAGGAAGTTGAGAAATAGAGTACACAAGGCGAACACCTAAAACCTTTTCAATTGTCCATTGTCCACCGTCAATTGTCAATGTCCCTACGTCCTTCCAAAGCCCTAGCTAAAGTTACCTCATCAGCATATTCCAAATCTCCTCCCATGGGTAAACCAAAAGCAATACGAGTAACCCTAGTAAAAGGCTTTAATAACTGTGCCACGTAAAGAGTGGTGGTTTCCCCTTCCACACTGGGATTAATAGCTAATATCACTTCTTGGGTTTTTTCTCGGCTTACCCTTTCTACTAATGGGGTAATATTAAGTTGTTCTGGTCCAATGCCATCCATGGGAGAAATAACACCCCCTAAAACGTGATATTTACCGTGATACTCTCTTGTTTTTTCTAAGGCAATTACGTCTTTAGAATCTGTTACCACACATATGATTGTCTCATCACGATTAGGATTACTACAAATATTACAAATAGGTTCGGCTGAGAGATGGAAACACCGCTGACAAAAACCGACTCTTCTTTTAGCATCTAAAATAGCTTGAGCCAAATTTTCTGCGTCTTTATCGGGACGTTTGAGGATGTGTAATGCGAGTCTTTGAGCGCTTTTTGGCCCTACACCGGGTAACTTTTGTAATTGCTCTATTAAACGAGCGAGGGGGGCAGTATAAATAGCTATTTGTCTCCGTAACTAAAATCGATTCTAGTTTACCCCAGATTTGCTCTCAATGCACTGCAACTAATTAACCTGAGTTCGGGATAAAATTTATAGTCTTGTAAAGGTATCGGGTGTCAGGTTCAGAAATTTACAAAAACTTTATATTAATTAATTTTCTGGTATTTAGTTCCATCAAAGAATTAACATAGACTGCTGGTATTTTAAACCTGTAACCTGTGAGTTTTTAAGCTAATCATCCAGTAAACACTATTGATAATTTCCTACCATTTTTCTATATTTTTTCCCTTGGTTAAACAATAATCTGTTCATTCTAATTATTGTTTATACTGCCAAAGTCCATACTCTACCCATGTTAACCATCGCCCCTTATGAACAAGATTATTCGGATAAAAAATACATCTTCAACCCATTCCTGATGAATCATAGTTTAATTTACACACAAAGCCATACAAACATTGAGCCAGATTTTAATCTTGTAATCGATTTATATCACTATTAGAACCAATTACCACCATAGATAAACCCTTTTGTAAAACAAACTGAGGAGGAGGATTAATCACAAACTTATCATCATTACCCACCGCCAACACATTTAAACCAAAACGACTACGAATTTTTATCTCTGCTAGGGTTTTACCGTCAAATTCCTCAGGGATGGAAACTTCTACAATGCTATTATCAGGATCTAGTTCAAAACGGTCTAAAATACCTGGTTTTGTTAAAGTATAAGCTAATTCGCATCCTGCTTCATGTTCTGGATATACCACCAAATCAGCCCCAACTTTTTTTAATAACTTGCCATGGGTGCTAGAAGAAGCCTTAGCAACCACATATTTAACACCCCCCTCCTTGACATTAAGGGTGGTAATAATACTTTCTTCTAAATAATTACCGATCGCCACTATCACCGTATCCAGTTCAAAAATACCAGCTTCCCGTAAAGCATTTACTTCGGTGCAATCAAGTTGAAGGGCGCTAGAAGTTATTTTGTCAGTCAAGGCTTGGGCGACTAATTTTTCATCCACATCCGTACCCAATACCTCATAACCCATATTGTAGAGAGTTTCACATACCGCCCTACCAAAACGGCCTAAACCAATCACCGCAAATTGACGGCTTTCTTTTCGTAAATTGGTTAAAAATTTTAACGAACTAATATCAAGACTAAAAATACCCTTGGGGCGATCGCCCTTACTACCAGAATTAGGTTGATTGGATGCCATAATAATATTAACCGATTAAAAGATTTTCCTCTGGATAATGAATACGACTGGGACGAGGATCACCCAAAATAGCTGACATAAATAATAATACTCCAACTCGCCCAATATACATTGTTAAAATGATCAAAACTTGAGCCGAACCAGATAAATCAGCCGTAATGCCCGTGGAAAGTCCCACCGTTGCAAAAGCAGACACCACCTCAAAGAAAATATTAATAAAATTAAAATTAGGGTGAATAAAAGAAATACTAAAAGTAACTACTAACACCGTAATTGTTGAACCAAACACCACCGCCATCGCCTTCAAAATTAGAGACGAAGGGACTTCCCTTTCATAAATAACAATATCTTGCTTACCCTGTAATACCGCCTTGGTACTTTCAAACAAAATGCGCACAGTAGTAGTTTTAATCCCCCCTGCCGTACCACTAGGGCTACCCCCCACAAACATAAAACCAATGGTAAGAAATAAACTAGCAATGGTCATTGCTCCTAAGTCAATGGAATTAAAACCCGCAGTACGAGTAGTTACAGATTGAAACACCGCTAAAGTTACTTTTTCATTGAAGTTAAACTCAGCCAACAGATTATTATATTCAGTGACTAAAAAGGCGATCGCCCCAAACAATAACAAAAAAATAGTAGTGCTGATAACTACCCTAAAATTAAGGGAAAATCGGTATTCTTTCTTGCTAGATGTGTCTAACTTTTCCCTTAACCATAAATAGAATTCGATAATTACCTGATAACCAATCCCCCCAAAAATAATCAAAATACAGATAATAATATTTAAAGGAATAGAAGTTTGATACCTAGTTAAACTATCTGCAAACAGACTGAATCCAGCATTATTCCAAGCACTAATACTATGGAAAATAGCTAACCAAAGACTTTGTTGATTATCATAATCTTGTTGAAAAACCAAAAATAAAGTGATGCTTCCCAGAGTTTCTAAAGCAATGGTAGTGGCAAATACGGATTTAAGAAGGTTTTGACTACCATGGAGAAAAGGACGATCAAAAGATTCTTTAATAGCTAACTTTTCCCGAAAATCAAATTTTCTGCCGATTAACAATATCAAAAAAGTAGTGGTTGTCATGTAACCCAACCCACCGATTTGAATAAGACAAAGAATAAATAATTCTCCCCAAAAAGTATAGTAACTCCCAGTATCTACGACAATTAAGCCCGTTACACATACCGCAGAAGTAGAAGTAAAAAGGGCAGTGGTAAAATTTCCCCAGCCCGGCTCAACCGTAGAAAAAGGTAATAATAACAGTAATGTGCCAACGGAAATAACTGCTAAAAATCCAAGGCAAATAGTACGCGCAATGGTCATCAGTTCTTAATTCTCATATTATTAAGTGTTACGGAAATATAGATAGTCAATTTTGGTTCTCTACCAAAAATTAAACTGTTTCAATTTACCGTAATTATCCATTATCCATTCTCCATTCTCAATTATCAATTAATTAATTCGTCTTGGTATTTCATAACTAAGGAAATCGTGGGCGAGGATGGTTTCAGGGAAAATTGCCTGTGCCTCCTTAAGTAAATCATTCAATTGAAGAGGGTTTCCCGGGGCATAGCGGGGGCTAAAGTGGGTCATAATGAGTTTTTTGACCTGAGCGGCGAGGGCGACTTGGGCGGCCATGGTGGTGGTGGAGTGCATTCTTTCAAAGGCCATTTGAGCGTCTTGGTGGGCGAAGGTGGCTTCGTGGATTAGTACGTCTGCATCTTCACTAAGGGCGATCGCACTTTCACAAAATACAGTATCGGTACAATAAACAAATTTACGCCCAATTTCCGTAGGGCCACATAATTGAGAACCGTTAATAGTACGTCCATCATCAAGGGTAATGGTTTCACCCTTTTTTAACTTGCCATAGATAGGGCCACTGGGAATCCCCAACTTTTTCGCCTTTTCCACATCAAATTTACCCGCCTTATCTTTTTCGCTGACACGATAACCAAAGGCAGTAACACGATGTTTTAACATTTCTGTACTAACTATATATTCATCATCTTCATAAATTACCCCAGGGGAAACAGTTTTAAAATGTACACCATAGGGGAAATAAGTCTGAGAATATTTCATACAGGCTTTTAAATAGGCATCTAATCCGGGGGGGCCATAAACTTCCACATTTTCCGCATGGGCGCCCAAACCACAACTAGCCAGTAACCCCATCAAACCAAATATATGATCCCCGTGCATGTGGGTAACGAAGATTTTTTTTAGTTGGGAGGTTTTTAAATCACTGCGTAAAATCTGATGTTGAGTACCTTCCCCGCAGTCAAATAGCCAAATTTCGCCCCTTTGGGTTAGTCTAAGTGCCACGCTGGATACATTTCTCGATCTGGTGGGTACTCCTGAACTAGTACCTAAAAAAGTTACTTCCACTACTTCTATATTATTGATACTTTTTGATTGATCCTAGTTTACCATTCCATCATGGACAATTTATTTGACAAAAATAGACAAGAAACAACTAACCACCGATAATAAATTTATTTTCTATCAGTATCGACTATGCAAACTAATTCTAAATTTACTAATTCCCTCACTAATCCTACAGGGGTAACTTTACTTATTCTCTTAACTTGCGGATTAGGTGCGATCGCCCTTAGCTTTTTAAATATTCAACAAATTAATCCTTTTCTATCTTCATTTATCATCACAGGGGCATTAGGTTATGTGATAGTGCCTCAACTACAAAGAATCAAAGCCAGTCAAATCATCCAAGAAGATGGCCCTTCCTCCCACCTCAAAAAAGCTGGAACCCCCACCATGGGAGGTATTTTCTTCATTCCCACCGCCATCATTGTCGGTTTAATTTTTACCAACTTTTCTAGTAATGCCATCGCCGTCGCCCTCGTTACCTTTGCCTATGCCTTTATCGGTTGGGTAGATGATTGGCAAATTTTACGAAAAAAAACTAACCTCGGTTTAACAGCCAAGCAAAAACTCGCCCTCCAAATTCTTTTTGCCGTTTTATTCTGTATTTGGATGGCAAACAGTCAGCCCCCAGAAATTACCAGCGTCATCCTTCCTTTTAATATTATCTTGCCCCTCGGTTTCTTCTTCTGGTTTCTAGCTACCTTTGTTATCGTCGCCGAAAGTAATGCCACCAACCTCACCGATGGAGTAGATGGTTTAGCAGGGGGGACAAGTGCGATCGCCTTTCTAGGTATCGGTATATTAATAAGTAACACCCACCCCGACTTACTCGTTTTCTCCCTAGCCATCAGTGGCGCTTGTCTAGGGTTTGTTCTCCACAACCGTAACAAAGCCTCTGTATTCATGGGTGATACAGGTTCCCTTGCCCTTGGTGCCAGTCTAAGTGCGATCGGACTCTTAAGCCAAAATCTTTGGGCATTATTCATTATCAGTCTGCTTTTCTTCCTCGAATCCATCTCCGTCATTGCCCAAGTCACCTATTACAAAGCTACCAAAGACGAAAATGGAAAAGGCAAAAGACTCCTCAAAATGGCTCCCATCCACCACCATCTCGAACTAAGCGGCTGGACAGAAACCCAAATAGTGGGCATTTTTTATCTAATTAACACCATTCTTATCCTAATCACCATCTATTTATATTAGTAAAGTGAGCGATGCCCAGCGAAAAGAAAAAAAGATTGAAAGGTCAAAAGCCTTAATATGTAACAGTTGTGACAGAAGTTGAAAAAAAGTTTCGAGAAAAAGTTGCCATTTTGAGGAGAGTTAGTTATATTAGTA